>JAGRJA010000325.1 GCA_020443005.1 Pseudomonadales bacterium | reverse complement strand
CTACGCCTCGGTAAATTTGAGCTGTCGTCACCGACGGAGGCGCTACACCGCGCAGATAAAATAAAGTAAACCCAAAAGGCGGCGTTAAAAAAGAGGTCTGTAAGTTTAGGGCGATCATGATGCCTAACCATACCGGGTCGATACCCATTGCCAGTAGGACTGGTGCGACAATCGGCACGACGACAAATGTGATTTCGATAAAATCGAGAATAAAACCCAGTAAAAAAATCACAGCCATTACCAATAGCATGGCGCCAAAAGCACCACCCGGTAGCTGGGTGAACACGGCTTCAACCTGATGGTCGCCGCCGAAGCCCCTGAAAACCAGGGAAAATAACGAGGCACCAATCAGTATCATAAAAATCATACTGGTGACTTCAACGCTTTTCTGGCCAACAGAAAACAGTTCCCTGAGCGAAAGCTGTTTTTTGATGAATGCAAGAAAGAGGGCGCCAGTAGCGCCAATGCCGGCGGCTTCCGTGGGCGTGGCAGCTCCGGCAAGAATCGAGCCCAGTACGGTCATGATCAGGAGTACAGGCGGTAACAGGCTCAACAGGATGGCAGAAACAGACAGCGTTTTATTCGCTGTTTTTTCTTCTTTGTATACGGGTAGCAGCGCGGGTTTGAAAACAGCCAGTAGCATAAAAAAAACAATATACAGCGCGACCAGTAAAAACCCCGGAATCAGTGCACCCACAAACAGATCGCCGACCGATACGGTTTGGGTGTTAAGACTACCCATGGAGAGTTGTGCTTGCTGATAGGCGCTGGACAGCACATCGCCCAGCAAGACCAGTGCAATGGATGGCGGGATAATTTGCCCCAGTGTACCTGTTGCACAAAGAAGGCCGCTGGCGATAGCCGGGTGGTAGCCATGGCGTAACAGGGTGGGCAGGGCTATCAGCCCCAGTGTCACCACTGTTGCCCCGACAATGCCGGTACTCGCCGCCAGCAACATACCAACCAGAACAACCGTGATGCCGAGCCCGCCCCGCAAATTACCAAACAATGCAGAGAGGCTGTCGAGCAATTCTTCGGCAATGCGGGAGCGCTCCAGAACCATGCCCATAAAAATGAACAGGGGTACAGCAATCAATGTGCCATTGTTCATCGTGCCGTAAAGCCTGTCTGGCAGGGCCTTGAGCAGGTTGGGGTCGAAATGGCCGGTGACAATGCCGATGCTGGCAAAAACGAGGGCGCTACCGCCCAGCGTAAATGCCACTGGGTAGCCTGACATCAGGCACAGGCAGATGAGCAAGAACATCAAAAAGGGGATCAGTTCTATCATTGTTGAGCGCTGCTTTCGGCCAGATCATCAAAAACCAGCACCCGTGCTTGCTGGAAAAAATCAGCCAGCCCCTGCAAAAACAGGGTGAGTGATAAGAGCGGGATAAGTGTTTTCAATAAAAATACAGCAGGAATACCGCCGGGTTCAGCCGAAGTTTCTCGTAAAAGCCAGGACTGCTGAACGAATTCAAGGCTGGACAAACCGATAAAGGCAGACATCGGTAATAGAAAAAGCAAGTGCCCAACGCAGTTTACCCAGGCTTTTTGTCTCACATTGAAGCTCTGGTAGAAAATATCTACGCGAACATGCTCATCCTGTTTCAGTGTGTAGCTGGCCCCGAGCATAAACAGTGTGGCGTGAAGATAGGTAACAAGTTCCTGTTGGAAAATGGAGCCCTGATCAAGTCCATAGCGTTGAAACACGACAGTGGCAGTAAGCAGGGTCATTATAATGAGCAGGGCAGCGAGAAACTTCCCCAGTAACAGGTTGTATTGGTTAACAAGGCCACGCATTTCAATGCCCATTTGGATGCCGGGTTATCAAAAAATCAGGATTATAGCAGCAGTTATCAAACGGGTTTTTGTATATGTCTGGTTGGCAGCTCTGCACATAAGGCTTCAGTGCCGTTATGATGTTGTCCGGATAAATGCAAGGGAGCATAGACCGTGAAGCAATTTTCCCAGGCTTGTGAAAATAACAAAGGGCCGATTTTACAGGTGTTGACCCGGTGGCTCGGGAAAGACAGCAAGGTTCTGGAAGTGGGTAGTGGTACGGGGCAGCATGCCGTGCATTTTGCGGCCTGTCTTCCCTATATACATTGGCAAACCAGTGATTTGCCTCCTTCGCATGACAGTATCAATAGCTGGATAGATGATACAGCGGCAGAAAATATCGCCAGACCTCTGGTGCTGGATGTGAGTGGAGCATGGCCTGAGCGCAAATTTGATGCGGTATTTTCAGCCAATACCCTGCATATTATGCCAGCCGACTATAACCCCTGTTTTTTTGCCGGTGCTGCCGCTGTGATAAAGCCCGGAGGCCTGTTGCTGGTTTATGGCCCCTTCAATTACTCAGGCGCCTTTACTTCACCCTCAAATGCCCGGTTTGACGACTGGTTGAAAGCGCAGAATCCCTTGAGCGGTATTCGGGATTTTGAAACACTCAACGGTTTTGCAGACATGAACGGTTTTCTGTTACAGGAAGATAATGCCATGCCGGCAAATAACCGCCTGCTGGTCTGGAAAAAAGCGCCGGTCTAGCGTGTTGTGGGTTTACGCATAACGATGGGGTATGATTCGGGCAGGTATTTCTGAGAAAAAATCGACGGGAAAAGTATGAAAAATCGCTGGAATGACAATGAAGCAAACCATTATCGGGAATCCGACCTGATGATGCGCGTCTATACCTCCCGCCTTCTGGGGCAGGATGATGATCTGGTTTTACACGGTGGCGGCAACACTTCGGTCAAGGCGCGTGTCAAAAATATTTTTGGCGAGGAGGAAGATATCCTTTATGTAAAAGGTTCGGGCTGGGATCTGAAAACGATTGAAGCACCGGGTTTTTCTCCTGCGAGGCTCGATGTGTTGAAAAAGCTCGGTAGTTTACCTGCGCTGACTGATACACAAATGACCAAAGAGCTGAAAGCGTCAATGACCGATGTTTCTGCGCCTGCACCTTCAGTCGAGGCCATTCTGCATGCCCTGATTCCGTTCAAGTTCGTCGATCACACTCACACCGATGCAGTTGTGGCAATCAGCAATACTGAAAACGGAGAAGAAATTCTGCGTGAGCTTTATGGCGAGCGTGTACTGATTTTGCCTTATGAAATGCCGGGCTTCATTTTGTCAAAACAGGTTTATGAAGTCACTAAAGATCTGGACTGGTCGAGCATCGATGGTATTTTTCTCCTGCATCACGGTTTGTTTACCTTTCACGACGACGCCAAAACCAGTTATGACAACATGATCAGGTTGGTTTCCAAAGCTGAAGATTACCTTAAGGCACAAGGTTGTTTCGATGCGCAGGCAAAAGCGACATGTGAAATCAATGACGATAGTTACCTTAAAGTTGCCGAAATGCGTAAACAGGCTTCAGCATTCTTTGGTAATCCCTTGCTGGTGAGATGGCGTCAGGATGAACATTGTGCCGGGTACTCAAAAATGGCCGATATTGAAAACATCGCAACTCGCGGCCCTGTCACGCCGGATCACACCATTCATACCAAGCGTATCGCCGCTATACTTGATGATAACCCGAAGCAAGGTATCGACAATTTTGCAGACAATTATCAGCAATATTTTGATCGCAATACCGATGGTCAGTTAACCTGCCTGGACAAGGCACCACGATTTGCAGTGTGGAAGAACCGGGGTTGTGTATTGTTTGCACAAAACCATAAACGCCTGGGTGTGATTTCCGATATTTTTGATCACACCATGAAGTGTGTGCAATGGGGAGAGGCGTTGGGTGGCTGGAAAGCGCTATCAGAAAAAGAGATTTTTGATCTTGAATACTGGGAGCTGGAACAGGCCAAGCTCAAGAAAGGTAATAGTCGTTCACCCATGGAAGGCAGGGTTGCTTTGGTAACGGGTGCAGCCTCCGGTATTGGCAAGGCTTGTGTGGATGCCTTGCTTGCCCAGGGCGCTGCAGTGATAGCAACGGATATTAATCCGGCTATCGAAAACCTGTTTCCTTCACCCGCTGTTTCCGGCGTGGTATGTGATATTACTTCTACTGATTCGGTAAAAGCGGCAATACAGAAAGGCGTTGCTGCCTTTGGCGGTATTGATATGCTGGTGAGTAATGCTGGAGCATTTCCGCCCAGTTGTCGTATCGAAGCGCTCGATGATGAGGCATTGGAAAAAAGTATGGCCCTTAACTTTAATGGCCATGTGCGTGTGATGCGTGAGGCATTGCCATTTTTGAAGTGTGGCTTCGACCCCTCTATCGTTATTATGGCGTCCAAAAATGTACCTGCCCCGGGTCCCGGTGCCGGCGCCTATTCAGCGGCAAAAGCGGCGCTTACACAAATGATGCGCGTAGCGTCACTTGAGCTGGGGGAATACGGTATTCGAGTCAATGCCTTGCACCCCAATGCTGTTTTTGACACAGGTGTCTGGACCGAAGAGGTGCTGAAAAAGCGGGCTGCCCATTATGGTTTGACCGTGGAAGAATACAAAACCAATAATGTGCTGAAAACTGAAATCACCTCTGCTGATGTGGCGGCAATGGTTGTGGCATTATGCAGCCCGGTATTTTCAAAAACTACCGGCGCACAAGTGCCGATTGATGGTGGGAACGAGCGGGTGATTTAAAAGATGTCCCCTCGGTAATCTGGTTCTATGCTTGACAAAGGAAAGCTGAAATGAAAATCATGCAACTTGCCGATTTGCCGGAGCAGGAAGTTCGGCATAACCCTGCTATCAAGAAAAAGATCATGGTGGGCTATCACGAATTGGGCACCATTACTCAGTTTTCCCAGGCTGTTTTTCCACCGGGCAGTTGTGCGCCTGCCCACCAGCACCAGGATATGGCCGAGGTGTTTTTTATTGAATCGGGTACAGGGCGAATAAGTATTGATGGTGTTGATCATAAACTTGAGCCGGGTGTTTGCGCGGTCATTGATTTGCACGAAGATCATGAAATCGAAAATACCGGTGATGAAAATCTTGTGATTACTTTTTTTGGAATAAATGTATGAGCCTGAAATTACACGGCGTGTCACTTTCGCCGTTTGTTCGAAAAGTACGCATGGTATTGGCGATCAAGAAGCTGGACTACGAATTTGTTATGGCTATTCCGAAACGACTGCCGGAGCACTATGAAAAGCTGAATCCCCTCGGGCGTATTCCTGCCCTGGAACATAACGATCTTGTTCTCGCTGATTCTGCGGTTATTTGTCATTACCTTGAGCAGGTTTTTCCCGACAAGCCGCTGATACCTTCTGATCCCTTTCTGAAAGCGCGATGTGAATGGTTTGAAAAATTTGCCGATTACGAGTTGGCGCAGCACATGACCTTCGGGCTTTTTCGTAACCGCATAGCGCGCATTCTAAGGGATGAGTCTCCGGTACAGGCTGAAATCGATGCTGTCGATATCGCGTTGCCACCCTTGCTGGATTATCTGGAGCAGCAGCTTGATGGACACTGCTTTCTCATCGGAGATACACTGACACTGGCCGATCTGGCCCTGTTAAGCCAGTGTATTAATTTTGGTTATGGTGGCGGAAGTATTGATCACGAGCGATACCCGCTGCTGTTTGAATGGCAACAAAGAATACAGCAGCAATCCTTTTATCAGTCCTTGATTGATGAGGATAAACCCTTGTTGGAAATGGCTTTATCAAAAGCGAATGATGCAGGATACAAAGCCTGACAGAACGATTTTCTTTCCCGGAAAATTGAATTTGATAAAAGCGATTATTGTTCAGAAAAACCTTAATGGCGAGCGAAGTTCCCAGCCAGCGCCGGTAAAACGGTTGAGGTGTGAAAGTGCAACATTGTTGATCGGCTTGTTTTTCAGGGTGCTGACTTCAAGCTTTCCGGGTGGAAAGCTGCTCAGTGGCTTGAAAGTGACCGGGCAGTGATCTACCACGCGGATATCCTTGACCTGCTGGATATAGGCAACAAGGTCGTGTTCCAGCGTGATGTTGACAGGCAGTGTTTTACCCATGCGTGGCAGTACGGCTTTTTGGCATTCAACCAGTGTGCGGGTTACAGAGTCGGGCAGCTCCAGTTTCAGTTCTGTTTTAACGAAGTCGAGCACTTCATCGTAGTAGGCATCGATATTGTTGAAGAGAAACTCTGCTTCCTCCGAAGTCCATTCCAGCGACGGCGCCCAATCCCGTTTCATTACCAGCAGTTTGTGTTGTAGCTGATAGTTAAGCGGGTATCTTTGCGGGTTTGCTTCGCTGGTATCGAGCAGCCTGACAACAACATCCATGAACTTGATGGCGTGTTCCATCTGGATAAAATACAGAAAGTATTTAAGTACACTCAGGCCGTAGAAAAACTGGAAGGCCATAAATATCAGCAGCATCTTTTGCAGGTCTTTTTCGTCAAAAGTTGATGTTGAAGTGACATAGCCGTCCTTGTTGGTCTTGATCTGGTATTTTTCGCGGTATTCGGGAGCATTCATCGGCGCGTTAGGCATGACTGCGGTGCAGTAGGCGATGGTCATCAGTTTGCGATCGATAAAAAATTGCAGGTCATTTTTATGGCTGTTAACGGTTTGCCCCGGCAGGCCGATAAGCAGCTCCGATGACAGGTTCATACCTTCTTTTTTGAAGATATCAATCAGCAACTCGTATTTCTCGTTTTTGATATTCGCCCGATTTATCGCGGACAATGTGTCGGCGTCTGCGCTCTGCATGGAAATCAGCCCGTTATCCAGCATGTTGGCAGAACTCAGTATCTTGATGATTCTGGCGAGTCGCGGCGATGCATTTTTGGCAAAACTGCAACCGAATTTTTTCGGGTAGCCGTATTTTTTCTTGGCGGCAACCATGGCTTCGGCGATCTGTATATCCCTTTCAAAGGCGCCAAAATTCGAGTCACCCAGATAAACAGAAAACGGTCGTTTCTGCGCAATGATATCGATTTCCTGCAACACGCGGTCGAGGTCAAACAAGGAAAACTTTTGCAGCGTGGCAGCACCCCAATCACAGAATGTGCAACCAAAAGGGCAGCCGCGATTGGTTTCGAGAATGATGATCGGCAGGTCATTGAAGGAAGGATCATTAAGCTCGCCGGTAATGTAGGGCGAAGGAAATTTGTCGATATCCCGGCTTTTTACGCGTTCTTTGGTTCGTATCGCCTTGCCATCCTGCAAAAAGGCAACGCCGTTAATAGGGGAGAAATCACCTTTCAATGAGCTGTTTCTCTGTGGTATCAGCGTTTCCAGAATTTCTGACAAAGTGATTTCACCTTCACCTCTTGAGGTGAGGTCAATGAAAGGGTGTTCTACAAGAAATTGACGGTTTTCTTCCTCGTAGGCGGGTATGTGCGGCCCCCCTGCCAGAATCAGTGAGTCGGGTGAAAGTGCTTTTATTTCTTTCGCGAGTGCAAGGCTTTCCCTGAAATTCCAGACATAACAGGAGAGCAGCCAGATGGCCGGTGCACCAGTGCGGGCGCGATCAAGATAGAAATCGCAATTTTCATGAGGCCTGTTAATCAGGGGGAAGAAATTGTAATGCTGGTTGAGCAGGCCTTCCTTGTAAACCTTTGCATAGGAAACCAGCATGCCAAGGGGCAGGGAAGAGCCATCAGCCACCAATGCGCCATCACCGCTGGGTGTTGAAAAGAGCAGGGGTATTACATCTGTTTTATTATCGGCTACAACCGGGTCATTCGCGTGAGACATGAAAGGCCTGATATCCTGAATTCATACTTATTCGATCAAGTATAAGTTAAAGCAGGGCTTAGTCAAATGAACCTGGTCTTCGCCTCAGGGAATATAGGGTTAATGCTTTACAGTGGTTTGCTTGAGTAGAGTTTCGGCTCTGGCGTTATGTCTATAGCCCGGCCCGGATTGCAAGGCGGGCTGGCCCTCTCAGAATACAGCCCTCGGGCGGGCAATCGGTGTCAAGCACTAAATCTGGTGTTCGCTCGCACAAGACTTTGAGTGCAATGGCCAGTTCCTTGCGGGCCAGATGCATGCCGGGGCAGGTTTTGAAGCCGGGTCCGAATGTCAGGAGGGAACTGGTTTCGGTGCTTCTGTTCAGCAAGAAAAGGTCGCCATCGATAAAGTGGTTTTCGTCTCGATGAGCAGAAGCAATGCCGAAGAAAACCGGGCAGTTGGCTTTTAGGGTCTTGCCGAAAAAATCGAAATCGGCTGCACCGGTCATGCGTGGCATTAAAGGCAAGGGGGACTCCCATCGCAAGCCTTCTTCAATAGCCACGGTTTGTAACGCGGGATATTCGACAAGCTGTTGCCATAGCAGGTTTTTATGCAGGCCATAAAGTAAATTGCCCAATGCCTGAAAAGTGGTTTCAGCGCCGGTAGGCAAAAGCAGGCGAATGTGACTGACAATTTCCTCATCCGTCAGGTGTTTCCCCTCAATTTCGCTATGAACCAGCGCACTGAGTACATTGTCTTGCTGTTTGACGCGGGCCTGTCTGATCAGAGGTTGGATGAAATTTTTCAGTTCCTCCCCACACTGAAGCGCCCTGGCCGGGTTACCCCTGAAACCTAGCAAGCCCGTAGCCCAACGCTGAAACTGTTTTTCATTTTCCAGTGGTAAGCCCAGCATGCGGCTGATGATGATCAATGGGTAGGGGTAAATAAATTTCTCGATCAGGTTATCGCCGGGCTGCAGGGCGTCAATCAGTTCATGACAAATACCTTCCAGCCAGGCCTGGTTATAACCGGCGACTGCCTTGAGTTTGAAAGCAGGGGTGCTGAGCTGGCGATAATGCTGGTGTTCGGGGTCAGGCATTGATAAAAAGGTTCGGCCAATTGCCGGCTCGATAGAGAGTTGATAAATGGTTTCGGGCGGGAAGTGCGTCTTGTCCTGCAGGGCCGTTTTTACCGCATCGTAGCTCAGTAGCGCATAAGCCGGCATGCCAAAAAATGTCAGCGTGTGTACAGCGCTTTCTCTTCGCCATTGCGCCAGCAGGTGGTGAAGTGTGTCACCCGGTAATCTGGCGGTAGCAAGATCAATCTCTTTTTCCATGCAGCAGCCGGGCTCAATTCGGTAACGATGCGTTGTGGATACGGATCATCATCTCTGCAACGCCTTGATGGCGATTGCTGCGAATGAAACGGATAGGACGAATCGCTTCAATTCGTTTTTCACGGGTTCGCTGTAAAAAAGCGCGATAAAGGATTTTCATTTCCATGCGCGCCAGTCCCGCACCGATGCAATGGTGTATGCCCTGACCAAAGGCAATATGCGGCACTTTCTTGCGAAAGATGTCGAACTGATGCGGGGTTTCAAAAACAGTTTTATCGCGATTGGCAGAAGGGTACCACACGGTTAGCTTGTCACCTCTGCGAATTGTTTGGCCGCAGAGTTCAATATCGCAACTCGCTGTGCGGCGGTTGAAGTGAACGGGCGAGCTCCAGCGCAACATCTCTTCAATGGCTGGTTCAAGCAGGTTGTCAGAGTCATCGGCGACGGCTTGTCGTTGATCCTTTTCGATAATCAGTTGGTAGAGGCCATAGGCAATGGCGTTGCGGGTGGTTTCCGTGCCGCCGGTAATCAGCAAATTAAAAAAGCGTATCAGTTCCAGTTCATCGAGTTTACGGGGTTTGCCGTTTTCTCCGGGGATTTCCGCATGAATCACCTGCGACATCACACTTTCGTTGGGTTGTTGACGGATTTTTTCGATCAACTCAAGGGCGTACATACCCATTTCGGTCAGTTCGGCGATCAGTTTTTCCGTGTCGTTTTTCGGGTCGAAGGCCGCATAGGCGATGGCGGCATCGGCCCAGTGCATCATTTTTGGCCAGTCTTCTTCCGGCACACCACCCATCTTGCAAATCACCTCCAGTGGTAACTGGGCAGCAACTTCATTCAAAAAGTCGACCTCCTCCTTGCCCTCGATATTATCCAGCAAGCGTTCGACACTTTTGCTGATTTCCGCCTCCATATAGTGGAGCGTGCGTGGCAGGAAACCCTGATTAACCAGCGCTCTGATGTCATCGTGTTTAGGGGGGTCCATCATGGCGAGCACTTGCCCGGGGCCCATATGCTTGTCGAGATCCTGCAAAATGGTGCCGCCACCTTCACGGGCGCCGTAGCCGGTTTCCGAAGAAAAGCGCTGGTGATCCTTCAGCACCTCCTTCGCTTCACGGTAGCGACTGATTACCCAGAAGCCCTCGTTGTCGGGTGTACGCTCGTTACCGGGGTGGTACCACACCGGTGCTTCCTGTCGCAGAAAATCAAAAAAAGCATGCGGGCAACCTTGCTCAAAATGGCTCAGTTCACAAAGGTCGATGTCACTCAGGCGAAGTTGGCGATGGATGTTCTGCATGGGCTTGTGTACCCCGGGTTAAAATATGGGCGCTAGTGGCTAAAGGTGCCGGCCAATTTATCAGTGAGGCCTTTGGTGAGGCAAGCTGCTTTGCTTTACAATGTGCGGCTGATGCCGGTTTGATGTTTTATTGATGCCGGTGCGAACAAACTCGTGGCAGGAGAGCCGCCGTGAATATGAACAATCAACAAATGGTCGCCTGGTTCAGGCATTCGGCACCCTACATCAATGCCCACAGGGGTAAAACCTTTGTGTTGATGCTGGGTGGGGAAGCTGTTGGTCACCCCAATTTTGTTAACACCATTCACGATATTGCCTTGTTGAACAGTCTGGGCGTGAGGCTTGTACTGGCTGTGGGAGCGCGTCCCCAGATTGAAAACCAGTTGGCCTTGATGGGGCTGGATGCCCGTTTTCACCAGGGGCTGAGAGTAACGGATAAGGCCATGCTTGAAGTGGTCAAGCAGGCCATGGGTTCAGTGCGCTGTGAAGTCGAGGCGCTGCTCTCGACCGGGCTGGCCAATTCACCGATGCACGGCGCCGGTATCCGGGTTGTTAGCGGCAACTTTGTCACCGCCAAACCGATCGGTGTGCGCGATGGCGTGGATTTTCAGCATACCGGTGAAGTGAGAAAAATTGACAAGCAATCCATTCACATAGCCCTGCAGCATGGACGGGTTGTGCTGTTGCCCTGCGTGGGTTATTCGGCTACCGGTGAAATGTTTAATCTCTCGGTAGAAGATGTCGCGACCAAGGCGGCGATGGCGCTGGGTGCTGACAAGATTATCGCGTTTACCGAGAAAGCCGGTGTTGAAAACGAAAAAGGCAGTTTGCTCAAAGAACTGAAACCCGGTGATTGCGCCTCCTTGCTGAATAACCCCTGCCTTGATAATAACCAGCGTAACTCCATTCGGGCCTGCTACAACGCAGTGCAGAATGGTGTTCATCGGGCGCACCTGATCAGTTATGCCAACGACGGCGCCCTGCTGGAAGAATTGTTCACCCGAGATGGCAGTGGCACATTAATCACCCAAATGCATTACGAGCAGATTCGTGAGGCCGTGATTGATGATATTGGCGGGATACTGGAGCTGATCGAGCCACTTGAGCAAGAGGGTATTCTGGTCAGGCGTTCAAGGGAAAGACTGGAAGCCGAAATTGAGCATTTCACGGTCATTGAACGAGACGGTACCATTCTTGCCTGTATGGCAATGTACCCTTCGGCTGACAAGCAAACTGCGGAAGTGGCTTGTGTTGCGACGCATCCCGATTATCGTAATGGCAGCCGGGCCAGTGTGCTTTTGCATGCGGTTGAGCAAAAAGCCCGTGAAATGGGTTTGTTGTCACTGTTTGTGTTAACCACACAAACTGCACACTGGTTTCTGGAAAAAGGCTTTGAGGAAGAAGGTATTGATGCTTTGCCGGTTGAGAGAAAAGCACTTTACAATTTTCAGCGCAACTCCAAGGTGTTTTTTAAACGGCTTTAGTGTAACGGAATTTTTTTGTCAAAACCCCGTTGCAAGCGCGTTCAAAAACTTTGAACAACAATCATGAAAAACAACCCTGAACAACAGATGGTTCTGTAATCAGGGTAAACACCGACACATACTTTTTATCGTTGAATTTTAGTCTAAGAGGTGGCATATGCCGATTTATCGTTCCAAAACCTCCACCGCCGGCCGCAAAATGGCAGGCGCACGCGCCTTGTGGCGCGCCACCGGCATGAAAGATGAAGATTTTGAAAAGCCGATCATTGCGGTGGTTAACTCCTTCACCCAGTTTGTGCCCGGCCATGTGCACTTGAAAGACATCGGCCAGATGGTCGCGCGTGAAATTGAAAAGGCGGGCGGTGTCGCAAAAGAGTTCAATACCATTGCGGTGGATGACGGTATCGCCATGGGCCACGATGGCATGCTCTACAGCTTGCCCAGCCGCGACATTATTGCCGATTCGGTCGAGTACATGGTCAATGCGCACACGGCAGATGCCATGATCTGCATCTCCAACTGTGACAAGATCACCCCCGGCATGTTGATGGCGGCGATGCGGCTGAACATTCCAGCCGTGTTTGTTTCGGGCGGGCCGATGGAAGCCGGTAAAACCAGACTCTCCGAGCACAAGCTCGACCTGGTAGATGCGATGGTGATTGCCGCCACCGATGATGCCGATGAAGAAAAGGTCAAGGAATACGAGCGCAGTGCCTGCCCCACCTGCGGCTCCTGCTCTGGCATGTTTACTGCCAACTCGATGAACTGCCTCAGTGAGGCGCTGGGTCTGTCACTGCCCGGCAATGGCAGCATGCTGGCAACCCATGCTGATCGTCGCGAACTGTTTCTCCGTGGTGCGCGCCTGATTGTTGAAAACAGCAGGCGTTACTACGAGCAGGATGATGAAAGTGTGTTGCCGCGTTCGGTCGGCTCCTTCAAGGCGTTTGAAAATGCCATGATGCTCGACATCGCCATGGGTGGTTCCACCAATACCATTTTGCACTTGCTGGCCATCGCACAGGAGGCCGAGGTCGACTTCACCATGAAAGATATCGACCGGCTTTCACGCGTTGTACCCCAGCTGTGCAAGGTGGCACCGAACACGCCGCTTTATCATATGGAAGATGTGCACCGTGCCGGTGGTGTTATCGGCATTTTGGGTGAAATCCTGCGAGCCGGTTTGCTGCACGGCGACCTGCCAACCGTTCACAGCCCCACCATGAAAGCAGCCATCGAGCAGTGGGATATCACGCTCACCCGGGATGAAAGCGTCAAGCGATTTTATGCGGCGGGCCCGGCAGGTATTCCGACACAGGAGGCTTTCAGCCAGGATTGTCGCTGGGACAGCCTCGATGACGACCGCAGCAAGGGCTGTATTCGTTCACTTGAAAACGCCTATTCGCAAGAGGGCGGCCTTGCCGTGCTGTACGGCAACATCGCCGAGAAAGGCTGCGTGGTAAAAACCTCCGGTGTGGATGAATCCATTTTTGTGTTTGAAGGAACGGCGCACGTCTGCGAAAGCCAGGACGATGCGGTTGCCGATATTCTCGAAGATCGCGTCAAACCCGGTGATGTGGTCATCGTGCGTTATGAAGGCCCGCGCGGTGGCCCCGGCATGCAGGAGATGCTCTACCCAACCAGCTACCTGAAATCAAAAGGGCTGGGCAAGGTTTGCGCACTGCTGACCGATGGGCGTTTTTCCGGTGGTACATCTGGCCTGTCGATTGGTCATGCCTCACCTGAAGCCGCTGCGGGTGGCGCAATCGGCCTGGTGGAGAAAGGCGACAAGATAAAAATCGATATTCCGAATCGCAGCATCAATGTGTTACTCAGCGATGAAGAGCTGGCGCAACGTCGTGCAGCGATGGAAGCGAAAGGCAGCGATGCCTGGAAGCCGGTGAAAGAGCGCCCGCGTAAAGTATCAACCGCACTGAAGGCCTACGCCAAATTTGTGACCAGTGCCGATACCGGCGCGGTGCGGGATTTGTCGTTGCTGGATTAATCATCAGCTCTCCTCGCGAAAAAGCCCGCAACTGCGGGTTTTTTTAATTGGGGTCAGGGTCAAGTTGCATTACATCTTTTCAGGCGTGTAGATGTTCTAATATTACGCTGACCCCAATTTACATTTCGTACGAATTGTCGTACGATTGTGGTTGATCAGGATAGGAGAAAAGTCATGCGCACCCTTACAGCAAGTGAAGCACGATCAAACTTGTACAGATTGATGGATCAGGCCGCAGAATCCCACCAGCCCATTGTTATTTCAGGTAAAAGAACCAATTCGGTGCTTGTATCAGCAGAAGATTGGGAGGCTATACAGGAAACACTCTATCTACTATCAGTTCCCGGTATGCGTGAATCGATTAAAAAAGGTATGGAGGAGCCTTTGGATAACTGTACCAAGGAACTGGACTGGTGAAGTGGCAACTTGTTTATACGAAGCAGGCTCAGAAGGATGCAAAAAAACTGGCTTCAAACGGTTTAAAGGAAAAAGCCAAAGCGTTGTTGCTTGTGGTAGAAGAAAACCCGTTTCAGAATCCCCCTCCGTATGAAAAATTGGTGGGTGATCTTGCCGGTACTTATTCTCGTCGTATCAATATTCAACATCGACTTGTTTATCAGGTATTGCAAGAAGAGAAAACGGTGAAAGTGCTGCGGTTATGGTCACACTATGAATAAACAGGATTAACAATTAAACAAAAACGAAACTTTCCTGCCGCGCTTTCTAGCGCGACAACTTTCCCCCGTAAAGTGTCGGTGTTGAAACCTGCTCGGGAATCGGTTTGATAATCCCGCGCTCCGCACCGGGCGGCTAATGGCTGCCCCCAATTAAAAGATTTGCAGATTACATTATGCAAGTGTATGCTTGCATAATGTAATCGTTTAATCAGTGTGGGGATAATGAATAGAGATACCGGCAAAAAGACGGCAGCGAAAAAGCATCAAGCCAAAAAGAATGAGAAGGTGAAGCACATGAGTCCTGCCGCTGCTCCGGTTGCAGATCGTGGAACTTCTAAAAAGCGCGGTGTGACCCGCGATAGCCTGCTGGATGCGGGTTTACAGCTGTTCGGTGACAAGGGTTTTGACGGTACTTCCATCAAGGATGTTGAAGCGGCAGTAGGGCTGACACCGGGAAGGGGCAGCTTCTATCGTCATTTCGGCTCCAAAGAGGATCTGCTGGAAGCCGTTGTGCATCGCGAGGTGGAAAAGGTGCGCATGATGCGCGATTTGCGACAAAGGGCTGTCAGTGGTTCATTGGGAAACCGGCGGGCGGAATTGATTATGGAGTTGCGACTGGGGCTCATCGGCTTGAATGAAATCAAAAGCCTGATCAATTTGCTGGGTCGCGAGTATGGACGGTTTCCGGAACTGATGCGCCAATTACGGGAATTGCTGGTCGATGAATCTCTGGAATTCTCCAGTGAAGATTTCAAGCAAGATATGAAGCAGGGAGTGGTGAAGGGCAGTGATGCAGATG
>JAGRJA010000324.1 GCA_020443005.1 Pseudomonadales bacterium | reverse complement strand
TCAGGAGAGACAACCATCAGGTCTTCATAATTTTGTTGAATGATGTCTTCAATCAGTACAGGGGCTCCGTAGACATTGTCGACGGGTACATCGAAGAAACCCTGAATTTGCTCGGCGTGCAAGTCAACAGTCAGGACGCGGTCAACACCAACGCTGACCATCATGTCTGCGCAAACCTTTGCGCTGATGGGAACTCTCGCCGAGCGAACCCGGCGATCCTGTCGGGCATAACCGAAGTAGGGTACGACTGCGGTTATTCTGCCTGCTGAAGAACGCCTGAGTGCATCGACGATGAAAATCAGCTCCATGAGGTTGCGATTGGGGGGAGCGCAGGTTGATTGCACAACGAAAACATCCGATCCGCGGACATTTTCATTAATCTCTACACAGATTTCACCATCGGAAAATGTTTTGACAGTGGCATTTCCGACTTCAATACCCAAACGCTTTGCAATTGCTTTCGCAACAGAAGGATTGGCGGTACCGGTAAAAACCATCAGATTAGACACGGAAAGTACCCTGTTGGTTGAAACACATAATTCAGAGGTGTGTTTTTAATAAATGGCTGGGGTGGCAGGATTCGAACCTACGCATACCGGGATCAAAACCCGGGGCCTTACCGCTTGGCGACACCCCAACAACAGTTAGTCTATAAAAATGTATTCTGTAATAACCGGATGAGCGGAGACTCGTTAACACCTCTGCTGACAAACCCCTTCAGCGATGAAGGTAATTTCTCAAAAACCTGCTCTGCCTCCGACTTTGTCTGAAAGCGGGCAAATACAGAGGAACCTGTTCCGGTCATTCGGCAAGGTGTATATTTTCCGAGTAAATCCAGTGTGTTACGCACTGCCGGATAGAGCCTGCCAACAACATGCTGACAGTCGTTTCGGGTCGCACCTTCCAGAAAGGCGGCTATTTTGATGGGAGATGTGTTGCGTGTCAATTCCTGATTACGGAATATTTCTGCTGTCGAGACTTCGCAATCAGGCGTTAACACTAAAAACCATGACTCTGGTAGCGTAACCGGGGTCAGAATTTCGCCGATACCCTCTGCCCAGGCAGTATGCCCTTCGATAAAAAGCGGTACATCTGCTCCCAGCTGCAAACCCAATTCCTTGAGTGCTCTGGTGTCAAGGTTGCAGCGCCACAGTAGATTCAGTGCGAGCAAGGTGGTTGCTGCGTTACTGCTGCCACCACCCAGCCCGGCGCCCATGGGAAGGCGTTTGTTCAGGGTAATGGATGCACCCTGATTTATGTGGCATGTGGCCTGAAGCAGGCTGGCTGCCCGATAGACAAGATTGCGTTCGGCCGGAACACCTTTTAATGATGGCTGAACGATAATGGCGGGTTTGTCGATGATCTCGATATCGAGCTTGTCGCCGTATTCCAGTATCTGGAAAAGAGTTTGTAGTTCGTGATATCCGTTTTCCCTTCTGCCGGTAATGTGCAAAAACAGGTTGAGCTTGGCGGGAGCGGGAAGGTTTGTCAGTCTGGTCGGGTGCATGGGTTAACTAGTGCGATGCTTCCGGTTGCCATTGTTTAACAATGATTTTCAGCTGAAGCTTATCCTTCCTTGCATGAATGGACGAGGGCAGCAAAAAACCGTCGACGGTCGTTTGTGACCTGAAAGTCAATGTCCAGCCCTCTTGGCGGAAACTGGAATAGGTGCCATTTTCATTGAAAGTGGCATCGTAAACCGGCAACTGGGGGTCGGGAAGCCCCCTTATCCAGAAAAAAAGGCTTTCAACCGGGAGGGATTGTCCAAAAAAATGACTGGAAAGTTCGGAAGGTGAGCTGGCAGATAAAGGAGGGCTGCCACCTTGTTCCAGTGTTGCCCTGTTTCCGTTTCCAAAAATGCGTGAACTGCCATGGCCTAGAAAACCGTTGATGGCAATATCGAAATCCTCGTGGTTTTGAAGCCACGAGAAAGCGCTGCTTTGCTGGTGATTGTCCTCCTTTATGGACAGTTTGCCGCTGATCAGCCATTGCTCAAGACCTGATGGAGATTGCCCCGGGTGCAGATGATGCGGTTCTTCAACTGATTGCAAGCCGGTGCAGGCCTGCAAAGTGAATATGATCAGACAGTAATTGAATAGATGTTTCTGCTTCATTGTTTTAACGGATTTACGGCTGTTTCGGGTATGCAGATGTAAAGCGGTTGAGCTGGAATAATGTCATTTTAGCGAAGCGCCAAGCCGTTCAAGTGTTTCCTTGATGATCGGGCTGTCCGCCTTGTCCTCAATACCTTTTTGCCAAATGGTTTTCGCATGGTTATGGTGCCCGTTCACCCAGAGAACCTCGCCAAGATGAGCGGCAATTTCATGATTCGGGAACAAAAGAAAAGCCTCTTTTAAAAGCGCAAGGGCTTCCTCTTTTTTGCCCTGTTTGTAAAGTAGCCAGGCATAACTGTCCATGATGGCGGCATCATCCGGCGCCCTGTGGATAGCGTTAGACAACAGCGCCTCGGCTTCGGCCGTCGGCCCCTTGTGAAGCAGTAGCAGGTAACCCAGTGCATTCATGGCCATGGGGCTGTCGGGGGTAAGCGTAAGCATGTGGCGTAAATCCTGCTCCGACTCATCGACACGCCCGGTTTTTTCAAGTGCGAGGGAGCGTGAGTAGTAGAAATCCGGGTTTTCGGGAAAGCGCTTGATGGACTTGTCAAGAATGGCAATGCTCTCGTTGAAATAGCTGTGTGATTGCAGGACTTCAGCCTGAAGCAAAAGCAACTGGACTTCCCGCTCCGGGTAGCGTTGTTGATGCCGGTTTATCAACTCATCGGCCAGTGCAAGCTGGTTTTCATCAAGCAGTATTTCCAGCTGAAACTGCAGTGAAGTCAAATATTCCCGGCCATTTTCGACCCGTTTGAAGTGTTCCACTGCCTCGGGAATGTTACCGGTTTTCAGTGCGTGCTCGCCGAGTTGCAGGTGAGCGGTATCCGTAAATCGCCCCATGTAAATCAGGCGATAGAGGTAATAAAGCATGTTCTCGCTTTCATTAAGTTCCTTGCACACCAGAGCCAGAGAAAGCACGGTCTCGGGGTTATCGGGTTGTTTTTCAAGCAGTATGAGAAGCTGTTCCTTGGCAGCTTCGAGGTCGGTGCTGGTCAGTAGGCGAGCATATTCAAAGCGTAGCTGGGGGTTTTCCGGTTGTTTCTGGACTTGTTTTTTAATGATGGACAGGGCTTGTTCAAGTTCGCCACCTGAAACCAGTAATTTGGAGAGCAAAAGATATGAGGCGGCGGATTCTTGCGGATCTGACAAGGTGTTGACGGTTTTGCGTATGCTGCTGATTGCTTCATCGTTTCTGCCAAGGCGACTCAGCAGTATTGCCTTGCCGATAATCAGACGCGCTGCATTCGGGTGGTTTTCCAGTGTTTTGTTATAGCGTTGAAGCAGTGATTCCGATTGTGACCTGTCGCCATGCTCGGCAGCCTGATTGGCAATGAGGTCAAACATGCCGCTCCTGTTTTGTGCGAGGAGTTTCATGGAAATGCCAAAGGCCTCATCAAGGCGCATTTGATTGATCAAGCCCTCCGATATTACCATCAGGGCAT
>JAGRJA010000323.1 GCA_020443005.1 Pseudomonadales bacterium | reverse complement strand
TTCATTGGCCATCACCATGCGAACACCGGGAAATGACGAGGAATTGGTCACCGGATTTCTCTACTCGGAAGGTATTATTTCCACTTTACAGGATATCGAAAAAACAGAATCTTTCGGCCCGACTACTGAAAATTACCAACTCAAAAACCGCTTTCGCGTATACCTGAAATCATCTCAGCAGCTCGACATAAAACGATTCCAGCGGCATTTTTTCACCAACTCAAGCTGCGGAATTTGCGGTAAAAGCTCTCTGAAAGCACTGGAGATGCTTCGAAAACCACAACTGGACCAGCAAAAAAATATCTACCCGGCAGAATTACTGACCCGCCTTGCAGAAACCTTGCGAAAACATCAGCAACAATTCAGTTTGACCGGTGGCTTGCACGCTGTTGCACTGTTTGATCCCGAAGGAAACCTGCTGGCCATGGCAGAAGATATTGGCAGACATAACGCCATGGATAAACTGATCGGTGCATTATTACTTGAAGAAAAATTGCCCTGCACACAGGGGATTGTCATGGTCAGTGGTCGTGCAAGCTTCGAACTGGTGCAAAAGGCCTTGATGAGCAACCTGCCCGGATTTATTGCTGTAGGCGCACCCTCCAGTCTGGCCGTTGATCTTGCCCGTCAAAACAACATGACACTGCTTGGCTTCATGAAAAGGAATTCATTCAATTGCTACAGTGGCGAATGGCGTATCGTTAACAGCTAAAGTAGAATAAGGCTGGTTTATTTCTCATAATTCCCTGATTTGTTCGTGGATAAACAAATATTTTCACGAAATCAGCATCAACACGCGGTAGCCGGCATGTCAGAAAACATCAGTAAACTTTCGGGAAGAAAAGGCCTGAAAGACAACCTATTTGAACGCATTACAGCTTTCGGAGACAAAGGCCGGATTCCTGACAAGTCGGAAATGGCATCCATTGCCTCTGAGTACAATCTGGGCAAAGCGACAATTTACGGCAGCTCAACATTTTACGAATTTCTTGACAAAGAACACCTGCAAAAAAAAGCCTATGTTTGCAACGGCACAGCCTGTCTTTGTGCGGGCACACAGGAAAAGGTTCATCAGACGCTGGCTGAAAAACTTGGCGACGAAAATATCGGCCATATGACCTGCCTTGGCCGTTGTCATGAAAACAGCGCCTTTCACTATCAGGGCAAGAATTATTCAGGCAATGCCATAAACCGCATAAAGCAAATACTTGCAGCAGAGGCAACTGACAACCTTCAGCAGGACAACTACAGCGTCACCTGTTCCGCACAAACAGCCGTTCTCACCGCAGACAACTTCACATCGACAGAAAGCTTTCAAGATGCGCTGGAACGCGTATTCAAGGCAAGCCCGCAGCATATTCTTGACGAGATAAAAACCGCCAACCTTCGGGGCAGGGGTGGTGCGGGTTTCCCGACAGGCTTCAAGTGGGAATCCTGTCGCAATGCCGGAGGCGACGAAAAATATGTTGTCTGTAACGCTGACGAAGGCGACCCCGGTGCCTACTCCGACAGATACCTGATGGAAAAACAGCCTCTGCGCGTACTTTTTGGTATGCTTGTCGCAGGCTGGATTGTCGGTGCGAAGGAAGGGGTATTGTACATTCGCGCCGAATACCCTCAATCAATCCACATCATTAACGATGCAATCAGACTGCTTGAGAAGCACAATCTCGCCGGAGACAACATACTGGGAAGCGACTTCAGCTTCAGGCTGAAAGTTGTGAAAGGTGCCGGAGCCTACATTTGCGGTGAAGAAACGGCATTGATTGCATCTATCGAGGGTCGCCGTGCCGAAGTTGATGTTCGCCCCCCCTTCCCGACGATAGAAGGGCTCTACAAAAAGCCGACCGCACTGAATAATGTGGAAACCTTCGCCGCTATTCCTGCCCTGCTGGCAATGGGTGGCAAGGCTTTTGCCACTATTGGCAACGGCAGATCAACCGGCACAAAACTGGTTTCGCTCGATGGAAATTTCAACAGACCCGGTATGGTTGAAGTAGACATGGATACCCCGCTTGCAGTGGTCATCAATGAAATTGGTGGCGGTTTCAAAGTGCCGGTTAAGGCCCTGCATATTGGTGGTCCTCTCGGCGGCCTGGTACCTGTTAAAGAAATTAACGCGCTGAAAATCAGTTTCGAGTCCTTTGCCGAAGCCGGCTTTCTGTTGGGCCATGCCAGTATTGTCTGTATTCCGGAGAGCTACCCCCTCATCTCTTACATTGAACACCTGTTTGATTTCACCAAGGCAGAATCCTGCGGAAAGTGTTTTCCCTGCAGGCTGGGCTCAACCCGTGGCCTCGAAATGACCAGACAGGCAATCACTGGCGAACACAAGCTGGATAGAACCCTGCTCAACGACTTGCTGGACACTTTGCAAAAAGGCTCGCTGTGTGCACTTGGCGGAGGTTTGCCCCTCCCCATCAGGAATGCCCTTCAGTATTTTGATGACGAGTTGAAACCGTATTTTTCCGATGACGGCCAGATTCCGGCTGTGGAGGTATAAAACATGAACATGCACGAAAATGCCCTTGATAATACTTCCCTCAAGAACATTGCCTGGCTCGATGGTCAGCCCTGCACACTGAAACCGGGAGAAACCATCCTGCAATTTGCCAAACGGCATCTGGGGGAAGGCCATATACCGACACTGTGCGATGATCCGAGAATGAAACCCTACGGCGCCTGTCGTGTCTGTTCTGTGGAAGTTGGCCTTCAGGTCGAGGGCCCATTGCGCACGATGGCTTCCTGTCACACGCCTGTCAATGAAGGCATGCACATTTACACCAACTCATCTTCCATTCAGAAATTACGCAAAAACATTGTTGAACTGGTGCTTACTGACCATCCACTCGACTGCCTCACCTGTGAGGTAAATGGCAACTGCGAATTACAGGATGTTGCTGCAAAAGTCGGGATCCGGCAGGTGCGTTACTGGCAACCCGAGACACACCTCGATCGCAAAAAGGATGAAAGCCATTCCTACATGAGAATGGATTTGTCAAAGTGCATTAACTGTTCGCGCTGTGTTCGCGCCTGTGATGAAATTCAGGGCCAGTTTGTACTCAGCATGAGTGGTCGGGGTTTTGATGCAAAAATTACCAAGGATGATGATGTTTCCTTCGGTGACTCCAGTTGTGTCTCTTGTGGCGCCTGTGCAGAAACCTGCCCCACAGCGGCAATCACCGATGTTTTCCAGTCCAAATCACTTGAAGCTGAAAAGCGCGTACGCACCGTTTGCTCATATTGCGGTGTCGGTTGTAACCTTGAAGTGGCTGTAAAAGGCAACGAAGTGCTATCAATTCATGCACCCTGGGATGCCGAAGTCAATGCCGGCCACACCTGCCTGAAAGGTCGTTATGCCTTTCGTTTCTACAATCATCCAGACCGCTTGCGCACCCCCTTGATCAGAAAAAATGGCGAGTTGGTACCGGCAAGCTGGGAAGAAGCTTACACATACATTGCCGAAAAGCTCAATGTCATCAAACAGGAAAACGGCCCTGATGCCATCGCCGGCATCTCTTCATCCCGTTGTACCAATGAAGAAAACTATTTGATGCAAAAATTTATCCGTGCCGTGGTGGGCACCAATAACATCGACTGTTGTGCAAGAGTCTGCCACTCTCCCACCGCTCACGGCATGCAACAGAGTTTTGGCACCGGAGCCGCAACCAACTCGATTGTCGATTTGGAATACACCAACGCCATCATGGTCATTGGTGCCAACCCGACTTCAGCTCACCCGGTCACCGGGGCAAAAATCAAACAACAGGCCATGAAAGGCAAAACCCTGATCGTGATCGACCCTGTTGAAACAGAACTGGCCAAAATTGCCCATTACCACCTGCAATTGCGCCCCGGCACCAATGTCGCCATGCTCAACTCCCTGCTTTACTT
>JAGRJA010000322.1 GCA_020443005.1 Pseudomonadales bacterium | reverse complement strand
TAACCAGACAGTAAATGGCCAGTGATTCAATCATTGCCAGACCGATAAACAAGGTGCGACTGATCGCCTTTTCGCTCTCGGGTTGTCGGGCCAGCGAATCAAGCGCCTGAGAAATGGTTTTCCCCATTGCCAAGGCCGGAAAAAAAACGCCCAGTGCAATTACCAGACCGGCAACCACCGTGGACACCAGACTGAACATATGAATATCTGTCATGACAAAAACTCCTCACAAAAAAAAATGAAAACCTGTTCGCTTCAAAACCGCTACGCTTTGCCTTCTTCCGGCTCCTCAACAGGTACCCGCTCCAGACCTGTCGAAATATAAATCAGAGCCAACATACCAAAGATGTATGCCTGTACCAGTGCTTCTACCACATGAAGCATTAACAGCGGTACAGGTACAAGAAAACCGGCCACCATCAAGACCAACAGAGCGGCCATTTCCAGACTCATCATGTTACCAAAGAGACGAATGGCCAAGGCCAGTGTTCGCGTTAACTCACTGATCAAATGGAAGGGCAATAAAATCGGGCTTGGCTGCAGGTAGTGACGAAAGTACGCCCTGAAACCAACCACACTGATGCCGTAAACATGTACAGCAAAAAAAACGATCACAGCCAGTGCCGCTGTAATTGATAAATCCCTTGTAGGCGAAGAAAGCCCCGGTATAAGCCCGACCAGATTTGCGCAAAGCACATACAACCAAAGCGTGGCAATAAAGGGGAAAATACGCTGCACGGTTTCCTTTGAAACCATTTCACCGACAGCACCTTCCACTATTTGCATGGCAGCCTCGGCCGCCGTATAAAGTGCGCTTTTCGCACCCAGGCGGAGCGCGAGAATACCGGTCGTGGTCAGCAGCAAGGTAAGTACAACAGAGAGCAACAGCGATTCCTGCAACACCAGCGCACCAATGGCAAGACTGAAGCCGCTTTCATTCATCGATCAAGCCCCTGTAAAAAACGGTAGACATTATAGCCACCCAGTACAATGCCCAGCACGATCAGGCTGACTGTCCATCGACTGGAAAAAGCAGCCTGCTGCAAATCAATCCATCGCCCCAGATAAGCACCTCCCACTATCGGCACAGTAAACAACAAACCGACCGTGCCACCGGTGAGCAACAACCAGACGACACCCCCTTTTTTTCTCAGCACACGACGCCTGATTTGCTCATCCAGACTACTGGCCAGCTTGTCATCGCGGTTCGTCATTTCAGTTCCTGCCACTCCTGCAAACGCTTGACCAGCGTGTGCATAAGATCCGCACTGTTTCGTTGGCTACTGTGGCGGCTCTCCCGTTCTTTTTCCCTGTTTTCCTGCAATTCAGGTAGCAGCGAATGAATATTGCCAGATTGCAAAAACCGCGTACTGACAATATTCACAATATTATTCTTCAGCGAAAACATGCCGCCATCGGTTGCAATATAGCTATCGTTATTATCCACACGGTAAACCAGCAAACCGGGCATCAGCAAGGTCAGGAATGCGGCGTGATCCGGTAGCACCCCGAACTGACCACTGGCATCCGTAGCGGTAATTGATAAAACACTGGGAATTTCCAGTACCGAACGATCATCGAGACAACGAAGTGTGAGTGTTTTATTCATCCTGCCTGCTCTGCAGATTCGGCGTTTTGTTCCGGCATGGCGCCACGCATGTAACAAGCCGCTTCACCCAGCCCATCGTAATCACCCGCCAGAAAGCGCTCACAATCATCCAGTGTGATTGATAAGGGCACAGATGCACCGGGCATACCGGTGTGATCCGATACCACCTGAAAAGGCTGGGAAAGGTAACGCTGCAAACGGCGGGCTCTCGTCACAACTTTCTGGTCCTCCTGGGACAGCTCTTCCACACCCAGCATGGCAATAATATCTTCAAGCTCTTTATAGCGCGCCAGATGAGCACGCACTTCCGTTGCAATCTGATAATGCCTTTTACCGATGAGATGCGGGTCCATCATGCGACTGGTCGACAACAGGGGGTCAACCGCGGGGTAAATACCGCGAGCGGCCTGTTCGCGGGAAAGGATAACCGAGGCATCGAGGTGGTCGAGTATCGCAACAACCGCCGGGTCAGTCATGTCATCAGCGGGCACATACACCGCCTGAACGGCAGTAATGGCTCCCTGCTTCGTTGAAAGAATACGCTCCTGAATACTGGCCACTTCATTGAGCAATGTCGGCTGATAACCAACGCTGGCCGGCATACGC
>JAGRJA010000006.1 GCA_020443005.1 Pseudomonadales bacterium | reverse complement strand
GATTTTTTTGACAAAAGTTATTTTCACGCTGGCGTTCCCGGTGTTTACTTTTTGATATTCACGGCGTGAAGACCACATTCTTTTTTTGTGGCTTCCTCCCACCACCAGCGTCCTTCGCGCTCATGTTGGCCGGGGCCGGTCGGACGGGTACACGGTTCGCAGCCAATACTGATAAAGCCGCGGTCGTGCAGTTCATTGTAGGGTACATCATTGTTTCGTATGTAGTCCCACACTTGCTTTGAGCTCCAGTTCGCGAGCGGGTTGAACTTGGTGAGTGACTCGCCGGGACGGGCAAAGGCGCGATCGTCCTGGATAACAGGTATTTCGGTACGCGTTCCGGGGCTTTGATCTCTTCGCTGGCCGGTTACCCAGGCATCAACTGCAAGCAGTTTTTTTCTCAGCGGCATGATTTTTCGAATGCCACAACATTCCTTGTGATCATCTGTGTAAAAACTGAACAGGCCTTTTTCCCTGACCAGCTTGTTGACAGCATCGGGATCGGGAAACTGTACATCTATATCAATCTGGTAATGGGTGCGTACTTTTTCAAGAAAACGGTAAGTCTCAGGGTGGAGTCGACCGGTATCGAGTGAAAATACAGACAATTTTTCGGTGATTTTGCTTGCCATATCAATCAGAACAACATCCTCGGCGCCGCTAAAAGAAATAGCGATATTGCCGAAGTTCTCGTACGCGTATCTCAAGATTTCCTGAGGCGCCTGTTTCTGCAGTTCAGCATTGATGTCAACAATATTGATGTTTTCTGAAGCGGCCATACTTACCTTTGTCATGGAAAAAGAGTTAGTTAAAACAAGGGGGCGCGAATTTTAGCAGATCGTCTCCGTCAATATAAGTATCAGTTTCAGGCGACTGTCGCGATAGCGGGATTGAATGCCATGTTGAAACGCGTTAGATTGCCACTTTTTGTCCATTAGGGGAAATAAGTGTGGAAATAGCCTGTCTCGATCTTGAAGGAGTGCTGGTACCTGAAATCTGGATCAAATTTGCAGAAAAAACTGGTATTGATGCACTCAAAGCGACCACGCGTGATATTCCCGACTACGATATTCTGATGCAGCAACGCTTGCGTTTACTGGATGAACACGGTTACGGTTTGAGGGAAATACAGGAAGTCATTGCTACGCTGACACCCCTTGATGGCGCGATCGAGTTTGTTGACTGGTTGCGGGAGCGTTTTCAGGTGGTTATTCTTTCAGATACCTTCTATGAGTTTTCCCAGCCTCTGATGAGACAACTGGGTTGGCCAACGCTGTTCTGTCACCGTCTTGAGGTGGATGATTCCAATCGCGTTGTCGACTACTGCCTTCGTCAGAAAGACCCTAAACGCCAGTCTGTGATTGCCTTCAAATCGCTCTATTACCGGGTGATTGCAGCCGGTGATTCCTATAACGATACAACGATGTTAAGCGAGGCGCATGCTGGCATCCTCTTTCATGCACCACAAAATGTGAAGGATGAATTTCCCCAGTTTCCTTCGGTTGATACCTACGAAGATTTGAAAAAAGCTTTTATTAACGCCAGTGAACGCAGTATTTCCCTTTAACGGGAGAGGGTGATATTTGTTTTATGGGCAGGGCTTTATATTTCGGCCTGAATGCCGTCCAGGGCTTTCAGTAAACTGTCTATCTTGTCCAGGCTTTCCTGATATTCGTGTTCCCACTGTGAGTCGGCCACAATGCCGCCGCCGCCCCAGCAATGGATTTTACCGTTTTCGCAGAGAATGGTGCGAATCATGATGTTGCTGTCCATATTGCCATCGAGCCCAACATAAAATAGTGAGCCGCAATAAACCGAGCGGCGTGTTGTTTCGAGTTGGTCGATGATTTCCATTGCGCGCACCTTTGGAGCACCTGTAATACTGCCACCGGGAAAGCTGTTTCTGAGTACCGAAAATGCTGTAAGCCCCTGCTGAAGCTCACCTGAAATCGTGCTGACCAAGTGGT
>JAGRJA010000321.1 GCA_020443005.1 Pseudomonadales bacterium | reverse complement strand
GGATCACTATTGAAGACGATGGAGCAGGTGTCCGAGAGGAGCACCTTCCCCTTATGAACATGAGAGGCATTCGACTCGATGAAACGATAGAAGGACAGGGGCTTGGGTTGGCAATAGTGACCGATATTGTGAGCCACTACAACGGCAAATTACACTTTGGAATATCAGAGCAATTGGGCGGTTTAAAAGTGACCCTCATATTCCCCGGGAAAACCGACCGATGGCACCACTGAAAATACAGGACATTCATACTGGTAGATGACAATATGCTCAATACAGAATCGGCCCGCCACCGCTTATTAACGCTGGCAACAAAGGCTTCAGTCGCCACCGCTTTTGTGCTCATTATCGCCAAGGTAGTGGCCTGGTCACTCACTGGCTCGGTCTCGATCCTCGCGTCACTGGTCGACTCGATGATGGATGCTCTGGCCTCCCTGATCAACTTTTTTGCCGTCAGATACAGCTTACAGCCTGCGGATGATGAGCACCGCCACGGCCATGGTAAAGCAGAGGCCTTGGCAGCCCTGGCACAATCGGCGTTTATTGCCGGATCCGCCTTTTTTCTCGTTGTGGAAAGCATTGACCGGATATTCCAACCCCAGCCAACGGTACAAATCGAGACCGGCATTGGCGTAATTGCTTTTACGATTCTGCTCACCGCTGCGCTGGTCCTGTTTCAACGTTATGTTATCGCCCGAACCGGCTCACAGGCAATCAAGGCAGACTCTCTTCACTACATGACCGACCTGGCCACCAATTCGGGTATCCTGATCACCTTACTACTGGTCAACGCAGGTTGGGGGGATTTGGATTCATGGTTCGCATTGCTGATCGCCGCCTACATTTTGCAGAGTGCCTGGGTCATTGCCAAAGAAGCAATGGACTTGCTTATGGATCGCGAACTGCCCCCCAGCGTTCAGGCAAAAATCGACGAACTGGTTAGAGAGCATCCCGAGGTGATGGGCATGCATAAATTACGAACACGCCAATCTGCTCAAACTTACTTTATTCAGATGCACCTGGAAATAAACGGCCTTCTGACGCTCAGAGAGTCCCATAGAATCGCCGACCAACTGGAGCAGAAAATAAAAGCCATTTACCCGACTGCGGATGTGATCATTCACCAAGACCCGGTATAGGTGAAAGCAAGATTTGCGGAACCGGCAATACCGCTGAATGCCACTCCATCAAACGCCTAAAAATTGGTCTACACTCAAGAGCGATACATTTCCTTGCTGGCAATGGAGACATTCAATGAAGATCCCTTTTCCACGTGTTTCTTTTGGGTTGATCGTGCTGCTGGCAACACTGCGCTCAAACGCTCTTAACGCCATGGAAACCAGCACGAACATTCACTGGCTGACGCCCAATGCCGAAGTCAGCACAGCGGGGGGCGGCACCTACTACGGTGCAGCGGGTTTCGAAATCATCACTGTCAGCGGAGCAGACCAGATCATCGTCGACGGCAATGTCGACAAAATTGTGCTCGGCGGATTTCGCAATGATTACCAGAAAAGCATCCAGGGCACGCGCATCCAATTGACGAGCGATACCCAGGGTGGGGTCACCTTTTCCGGGCTGAATAACCCGGTGGTGTTGTCTTTCGCTGATGGCGACTACAGTCTGCAATTAGCCGCATTGGATTGGGCCTTTCTTGGTACCGAACCCCTGGTAGACTGGGGTGTTGGCGCAGCACTTGTCGCGAGCGCGGTAGCCCGCTCAGAGGCAACACAGGTGCCGGCACCTGCATCCTGGGAAAACCGACTGACATCCTCTTCGCAGCTGGATTTGAGCTGGAACACACCGACCGGGTCGTATGATCATATTCAACTGGTGCTCACCAATACCCAAACCGGACAGGTCGAGTATCGAACACTCCCGACCAATGAAATCCGTACGCTGTCGGCTACCGAGTCAGGCTACCGGGCGACAGGATTGAACAGCGGAACCGATTACAATATCAACCTGAGACTCTGCCTGGCCAGTGACTGCGCGCAGTTCAAAACCTCTGCGACCGTGGCCGCTCAAACGTCTGAAGAATACTGGTGGCTCCAAGGCACAGGCAATTCCGCCTCGACCGTCTCCAAAGTGATTGAAGATGGCAACACCAAACCCTTTGCATTCGCAATGGGTAAAGATGCACCTTCCGAGCTGCAGGGATTGGTCCAACTTTATTACAATCCAATGAAAAGCAACGTAGAAAAAGGCCAGCAAAACCGGATCCCAGCCACTTCAATGGCAGGCAGCGAAGCCGATCCCGCTCG
>JAGRJA010000320.1 GCA_020443005.1 Pseudomonadales bacterium | reverse complement strand
CCTGCTGTCTTCTGTGCAGGGGAAATGTTGGACTGGGAGGCACCGACGGGAGGGTATTTGCTGACCGGCTGCTTTACAACCGGAAAAAGGGCCGGTGACGGAGTGGTTCGCTACCTGACAGGTGCGACCGGGGCATAGGCAAGCCCCGGCACACTGAAAGGCATCAATCCTCAGGCTGCTCAGGCAATTCCGCATTGTGGTAAATGTTCTGAACATCATCCACATCATTGAGCAGATCAAGAAACTTTTGAAAGGTTTCCGCATCTTCGCCTTCAAGCGCTGTGCTCGTTTGAGGGATAAACTGAATTTCATCCACCTCAAACTCCAGGTCCCCAAGCCCTGCGATCAATGCCTGTTTGGCTTTGAAAAACTCATCCTGAGGCGCAAAAACGGTGATATTCCCGTCTTCACATTCGATATCAGAGACGTTCACATCGCCTTCCATCAAGGCTTCCAACACCGCTTCCTCATCATTTCCCTTAAACACGAGGATAGCGCTGTGGTCAAACATATGACTCACGGCACCTTGAGTACCAATTTTGGCCTTAACCTTGGTAAAACACTGACGCACATCATTAAAGGTACGATTCGGGTTGTCGGTCAAACACTCCACAATGACCATCGCATTTCCCGGGCCGAATCCTTCATAGCGGGCCACGAAATAATCTTCTCCGCCGCCCCCTTTGGCTTTTTCAATCGCCTTTTCAATCACATGACTGGGTACCTGGTCGCGTTTTGCCCGGTCGATCATGCCTCGCAAACTCAGATTCCCCGACGGGTCAACCCCGCCAGACTTGGCGCACATGTAAATTTCACGGCCATACTTGCTGTAGACTTTGGTTTTTGCTGCGGCGGTTTTCGCCATTGATTCTTTACGGTTCTGATAGGCGCGACCCATGGTTTATTCCTGATAGTTCTGGCAAAAATGTGACTGCGACAAAGCCGCCAATTCTAGCTGCTTGAGCGTCCGCTGAAAAGGGTTGGTGGGCAAATCCAGGGCGGAAACCTACTTCATGCCGGGAAGAATTTTCCAGGGACTGTTCGTTTTACCCACGGTCTTTGCCTCTGTTTTTCCTCTCCCATTCAATGGGTTAACCTTTTTACCCTGTACAGTTTGCAGGTAAAGCGCCTCCACTTTTGCCCTCGCCCAAGGAGTTCTGCGTAGAAACTTCAGGCTCGATTTCACACTGGGGTCATGGGAGAAACAGCGTATCGGAACCCGCTGTGCCAACCCGTCCCAACCAAACTGCTCCTGCAAGCGCTCTATCATCATTTCCAATGTCACCCCGTGCATGGGGTCAGGCGATTTATCGGACATTTTTGCCCTTCTCCGTAATGCGGATTCCGTTTTCCTCAATGGTTATCAACTTTTGCTTAAACAATGCCCCGATCGCCATTTTGTAGACACGCTTGCTGACGCCGAATTTTTGTTGAATCAATGCCGGCGAACTGCTGTCTGACAGCGGGAGAAAGCCTTGCTGTTTCTTCACCTCTGCCAGTACTTTTGCACTCAAGCCTTCGACTTTGGCGTAGCCCGGTGGCAACAGGCTTAAATCAATTTTGCCGTCTTCCCTAATGCGCTTGATGTAACCAGGCACAGTCTGACCTACATGCAACGGTTTGCTGACTTCACTGTAGAAAAGAACCCCCCAGGACTTGTGATCCACAATGGCAACGTAGCCGATGTCTGTCTTGTCGGTGATGAGCAGGCTCACTGACTGCCCTTTTTTCATTCCATCTGCCTTGTGGAAGATGAACTTGTTCAGCTTGCTGGAGG
>JAGRJA010000319.1 GCA_020443005.1 Pseudomonadales bacterium | reverse complement strand
GTTGCTGGATATCAATGTGATGGGTACCTTCAGGGTAAACCAGGCCTTTCTGCCCTTGCTGCAATCCGGCGCTCGTATCGTTAACATCAGTTCTGAAACAGGCTGGCAGAGCGGCGGCCCTTTCAATGGTGCCTATGCCATGAGTAAACACGCTATCGAAGCCTATTCGGATTCACTGCGCCGTGAACTGTGTTTTCTGGGTATTGCTGTTATCAAGATTCAACCTGGGCCCTTCAAAACTGAAATGGTTGGCAGTATTGAACAGAATTTTTCCCGGGCGATCGCCGATACAAAACATTTTTCAAAACAGTTGACGCGCATTAAGGCATTGGCAATGAATGAGCAAAACAAGGCGCATGACCCGGCAATCCTGGCAAGTGCTGTTTACAAGGCATTAACGGTAAAAAAACCGAAACCTGCCTATTCGGTAAAGGCCGACCCCGCACGCTCTTTTCTGGAGTGGTTTCCCACAGCCTGGGCAGACGGGTTACTCAAAAAAGTGCTGGGATAAGCGCAGTGTCAGATCGTTTGCACACACCTTGTCAGTCTGAAATCCCTTAAAAGAGAACGCGTGTATGGATGTTGTTTACCCCGAACTGGATTTCGCCATCAGCGATCTTGAAAACCTGCATGAAGTATTGCAAACCATGCGCGAGCAACATGGCCCTGTTGTTAAAGTCAATTTTGTGGGCAAGCCGGTATGGTTGATCAATTCTTATCAAACCGTTTTGCAGGCACTCAGCGACGAAGAACACCTGTCATGCCCCGAGGCGTATAAACGCAGTATCGGTAAAACGATGGGTACGGTGATGGCGACCATGAAAGGCAAGCAACACCGTTTGAACAGAGCCGTTGTTTCCGCTGTGTTTTTTCCCAAAAGAATGCGTGAGCTTGCCGAAACCGTGTTTGCCGATGAAGCGCGAAAACGGGCAGAAGCGATCCGGCAACAGCTGAAAGCGGGTGGTCAGATTGATTTGATGCAGTCTTACACCAAACCATTAACCTTTAACATAATTACACGCTTGCTGGGTTTGCCCGTTGAAGACCAGCACAAAATGATGCACTGGGCCGACCTGATTATGGCGAGCTGGGATATGGAAAACGCGCTTAAGGGTCGGGAAGCATTAACCGCCTATCTGCAGCCGGTATTCGAGCATCGCCGAAAAAATCCCGGCGATGATTTTCTCTCCATGTTACTGGCTGCCACAGTAAAAAATGACGAAGGCGAAGAGGAGGGGCTTAGCGACGAAGAAATCTTTTCTTTTGTGCGTAACCTGTTCCCGGCGGGTATCGATACCAGCACCAAAAGCCTCGGCAGTTTGCTGGCCGTAGTGCTGGCTGATCAGTCACTGCGCGACTATGTGATGGCCTCGCAAGAAAATCGTGAGAAAACCGTCAATGAATTGCTGCGCTGGCAGCCGCCGCTTTCCATGGTGCCAAGGCGTTGTGTGAAAGAAATTGTGATGGCCGGGCACACCATTAAACCCGGTGAAGCGGTGATGCTGGGTATCAGCGGGGGCAACAGTGACCCCGATGAATTCGCCAACCCGCGTGACTTCAACCCCGAGCGCCAGGCAAAGATTCTCTCTTTTGGCCACGGTGAGCATTACTGCATTGGTACACACATGGCCCGTCGAGTGCTTGAAACGGCCATGCAGGTTTTGCTTGAAACCATGCCGGCGATTGCATTGCTTGAAGACAAGCCTGTGGCTTTTGTACACGGCGTATTGCGTGGGCCGAGAGCCGTTTGGGTGAAAAACGAGTGATTGGTTTTGGTCTGGAAAAACATACGGTAGGTGATGTGGCTTCCACGGCAGGTGGTTTTTGAGGCAGATGATGAAATTGCCTGAATCATTGTTTGGCGTTGATCGGCTGATCGGTTGATTTTCACTGTGCTAATATGCGCTCCGTTACCTGTAAACAGGCATGGAGCAAGTGTTGAATAGCCGTCGTCGTCACTCCCCGAAAAAAACTTCCCTAACCCTTCGGTTCCAAATCGATCATATGGACCCACTGGGGCAGGGTGTTTCAAAGCTGGGGGATAAAGCCGTTTTTATCGCGAAGACGCTGCCGGGCGAATCCGGCGTTGCCGAAGTGACCCGACAAACAAAAGGGGTGCAATTTGGCAGGGTTCAGGAATTGACGGGGCCGGCCAGCAATCGTGTTGAGCCGGCGTGCGTGCATTTTAACCGCTGCCCGGGCTGCCATTATCTTCATACCGATTATGAAAGCGAACTGGTTTATAAGCAGCAAACATTACTCAGATACCTGGCAAGGTTCCCCGCTGTTGAAGCACATTTGCGTGTTTACCCAGCCATGTCACGCCTTTCCTATCGCAACCGTATTCAGCTGCATTATCGTTATCATTACCTGGGGTTGATTGATGGTGTCAGCGATCAGGTTGTAGAAATACCGCATTGTAAAATCCTTCATCCCTCACTCACAGAGGCTTTTCAGCAACTTTATAGCGACAAAAGCTGGGCAGAAACACACAAGGGCAGGGGTCATTGTGAGTTGTACCTTTGCAATGATGAAGTCAGGGAAAGCTGGAACCAGCCCTATGCCGAAGGAGGCTTCACCCAGGTCAATCAAGCCATGAATCAGTTGCTCAGAACAGTGGTTGCAGAATGTGTTGAGGCCGGTGCCGGGCAAGTAGAAACCTTGCTTGACCTTTTCGCAGGGGATGGCAATCTTTCAGCTGAAATTCCGGTGAAAAAAACACAGGTTGACTGTGTTGCGAGTTCAAAACACGCGGAAGCCGGCGCAAGCCGTTTCGTTGCACTGGACCTTTTCCAGGACGATGCACTTAACACATTTCGGTCGCAATGCCCGGAAAAAAAGTTTGATGTCTTGCTTGTCGATCCACCAAGAAAGGGTTTCCCGGTGCTAGACGATTGGGTGAAAGCCTATAAACCCGGGCAACTTGTTTATGTGAGTTGTAATGCCGCGACGATGGCGCGTGACCTCGAGTCTTTGTCAGGCCGGTTCACGGTAGAGAAAGTGGCGCTTATTGATCTTTTTCCCGGCACCTATCACTTTGAAACCCTGGTTAGCCTGCGTTTCAAAAACAAATAAAACAAAACAGGGTAGACACCCTACCCAATCGGGTAGTATGCAGCGACAACAAGGCACTGTAGATTACGGTTTATTTTCGTCAGACGGCGGGTCATCCAAAGGCGAGATCAACGGTTTGCGGCCCCCGGGTAGCAGGTGGGTATAGATCAGGGTGGTTTCCACAGAGCTGTGCCCTAACAGTATCTGTAATTCACGCAGGTTCATGCCGTGATGATAGGCGTGCGAAGCAAAGGTGTGGCGCAGGCTATGAAAACTGCCCTTGCCGCCAAGATTGGCCTTGACCAATGCCTGGTTCATGACCTTGCCAAGGTATTGGCGAGAGATGGGCTTGCGAATCCACTGTCCGGTGCGTGTACAGGTGCCATAACGATCGGTGGTGAATAAAAACTGGTCTCTGGCGTGGACGGGAACATGAAGGGTGGGTTGGTGCTGCTCCGGCGCGCGGGCTTGCAAGGCTGCACGCTCGCTATCGAGTTGATGTGTCAGCCTGGCTTGCGCCACAGCGCGTTGAAGGGGGGATTCAAGAATGGCGGGCAAATAGGTTTCACGATCCTTGTTGCCTTTAGCTTTGCAGACCCGAATCACACCGCGTTCAAAATCGAGGCTGCCGATGGTCAGATCACAGCACTCGCTTTTGCGTAAACCGGAACACAGCGCAAGCAGCACCATCAACCGAAAGGGGTCGCGCAGGTGTTGAAGAAAGGCCGTGATATCGCTGTGACTGTAAACAACGGGCAGTTTCTCCGCTTTCTTTGCCCAGACGATGGTGTTTATGTCATCGCCAAGCGGTTTGCGAATCACATGGCGATAAAGGTGTAGCAGGGCAGATAAAGCCTGATTCTGTGAGCTGGGCCCGACACCCAGATCAGCCGCTAGGTGGGTAATAAAGTCAGCGACCTCGCGATTGTGAAGCAGTTTCGGGTGTGTACAATCATAATAGGCAATGAAATCCCTGATCCAGCGAATATAGGTCTTTTGGGTGGATTCGCTGAGCCTTCGCACCTTGAAGGAACGAAGCACCTGCTGTAAAAAGGGTGAGGATGAATGAAGTGAAAAACGCGACATGGCAAATCCTTTTGCAATGCTGTATGTATAAACAGTATTCTAGGGGCTTCAGAAAAGAAGTCAAGTTGCGATAAGGGGTTAAATGAAACCGGGTTTACATAACGGTAAGATTTAACGCTACCAAGAGGCGTAAGTGCGTTTATTAGAGGGCAAGCGCAAAAATAATGAGGTTTCAATAATGCAGTTATGTAAACTAAACGATATAAATTGCTGTTATGTTTCATGGCTTTTTTGTGTGTTGCCCGTAGAGGCATTACGCGAGTGCCGGTAAGAGGTAAG
>JAGRJA010000318.1 GCA_020443005.1 Pseudomonadales bacterium | reverse complement strand
TGATGTTATGTGAGCGTGGCAGTTGTTTTGGTTATAACAATCTTGTGGTAGATATGCTCGGTTTTGGCATCATGAAGCAGTTTGGCTACCCTGTGATATTTGATGTGACACACAGTTTGCAAATGCCCGGTGGCAGGTCCGACAGTGCAGGTGGTCGTCGCCAACAGGTCATCGAGCTTGGTCGGGCAGGGATGTCTCAAGGTCTTGCCGGCTTGTTTCTTGAAGCTCATCCCGACCCTGACAAGGCTTTATGTGATGGACCCTGTGCATTGCCTCTCGACAAGTTGGAAGGCTTTCTGAATCAGATGAAAGCCGTTGATGAGCTGGTTAAACAATTCGAGCCATTGCAAATTCAGTAATACTATTCGTGTCTTTTTAATGGGAAGAAACAGCGGGTTTTTGACAATGCTCGCACCGGGTGTACACCGGGAAAACAGAGAAATTTTCAGAAAACTGATGGAGAAACTATGACAGTAATTGCCGATATTAAAGGGTTTGAAGTGCTTGATTCGCGAGGCAACCCGACCGTAATGGCCGAAGTGATCCTGGAAAGTGGAGCTATGGGTTGTGCTTGTGCACCTTCTGGAGCTTCTACAGGGTCAAGAGAGGCGCTTGAACTCAGGGATGGCGATAAATCCCGCTATTTGGGAAAGGGTGTTCTGAAAGCGGTAAAAACGGTAAATGGTGAAATCAGAGATCTGTTGATTGGTAAAGATGCTGCAGATCAGTATGCGATTGATAGAATTATGATTGACGCAGATGCAACCGAAAACAAGGCGAACTTCGGGGCTAATGCGATTCTTGCTGTTTCGCTTGCGGCGGCTAAAGCGGCTGCTGCTGAAAAAAATATCCCGCTTTATCAACATATCGCTGAAGTGAATGGTACGCCCGGTCAGTATTCCATGCCTGTGCCAATGATGAATATTATCAACGGCGGGGAGCATGCTGATAATAATGTCGATATACAGGAATTTATGGTGCAACCGGTCTCTGCAAAAAACTTTGCAGAAGCACTGCGTGCCGGTGCCGAGATTTTTCATGCATTAAAGAAAGTGCTCGGCAATCGCGGTCTCAATACAGCTGTTGGCGATGAAGGTGGGTTTGCCCCGAACCTGCCTTCCAATGAGGCAGCCATAGAAGCGATTGTTGAAGCTGTAAAAAATGCCGGTTATGAAATGGGCAGGGACATCACACTGGCGCTTGACTGTGCATCTTCCGAATTCTACAAGGAGGGTAAATACGATCTTGCTGGTGAAGGGAAAGTTTTTGATGCGCCCGGTTTTGCAGATTATCTTGCGGATTTGGCCGCCCGACACCCGATACTTTCAATCGAAGATGGTATGGATGAAAGCGACTGGGAAGGCTGGGCAGATTTGACCAACAAGCTGGGGGACAAGGTGCAGCTGGTTGGAGATGACCTGTTTGTCACCAATACCAAAATACTGAAAAGGGGAATTGATAATAAAATTGCCAATTCAATACTGATCAAATTTAATCAGATCGGTTCACTCTCTGAAACACTTGATGCGATCAAAATGGCAAAAGAGGCGGGTTATACTGCCGTCATCTCCCACCGTTCAGGTGAAACAGAAGATACAACTATCGCAGACCTGGCTGTTGCAACGGCAGCTGGTCAAATAAAAACAGGTTCACTTTGTCGTTCCGATCGTGTTGCCAAATACAATCGCCTTTTGCGTATTGAGGCAGAATTGGGTAACAAGGCACCTTATCGTGGTCGTGCAGAGTTTCGTTCCTGAGCTGGAAGAGGGTGGTTTTTCCGCCCTTTTTTTTAGCTCTTTTTCCGGTGAATTGCCATGAAATGGTTAACCGGAATTCTGCTTGTTCTCTTTCTCTCCCTGCAATACCGTTTATGGATTGGCGAGGGTAGCGTTGAGCAAATAGCCGTGTTGAAAAACGAGCTCGAAGAGCAAAAAAAAACAAATCTTCAGCTGGAAAACCGCAACAAACAATTGGCAGCAGAAATTGAGGATTTGCGCACAGGGCTTGAAACACTCGAGGAGCGTGCCCGTTCCGATATGGGCATGATCAAGGAGGGGGAAACCTACTACCTTTTTGTTGACAGACGCACGCTGGTCAATCAGGCCAATATCCTGCCTGAACAGGACGATGAAGAGCCTGGCGAACATGTCATGGAAAATGAAATACTACAATCCGATTTGCAGGGTGAGCAATGAATCAGGTGCAACCGGTTTGGGTCGTTGTTCCCGCGGCTGGAAGCGGTCAGCGCTTCGGGGCCGACTTGCCAAAGCAATATATGCCGCTTTTTGGCAAAACGGTTATCGAGGTGACTATTGGTAAATGGCTCGGTCTGCCCTGGGTCAAAGGCGTTGTAGTGGCAGTTGCCAGCAATGACATGCATTTTGAGCAATTGCCATTGGCAAAAGACAAAAGAGTGTTGAAAGTTGTGGGTGGTGAACAGCGCTGTAACTCGGTGTTGAAGGCATTGGAATACCTGTCAATTCATTGTGCTTCTACCTGCGATGATACGGATTGGGTATTGGTGCATGATGCTGCTCGCCCCTGTTTCAGCATAAAGGCAATCCAGTCGATGGTTGAATCACTGTGTCAGGATAAGGTCGGTGGCATTATGGCTATACCTGTAGCCGATACACTCAAAAAGTCCATGGCAGATCAGCAAGGTCGTTTTCATGTGGTTGAAACACTTGAGCGAAATGCTGTTTGGCAGGCACAAACACCTCAGATGTTTCGTTTTGGCATGTTGTTTTCAGCCCTGAAAAAATGTCTGCAAGAAAAACGGCTTGTCACTGACGAGGCTTCAGCCATCGAAGCGGATGGTATGCAAGCTCTGCTTTTTGCCGGCAGCCCCTATAACATCAAGATAACCCATCAGCAGGATCTGATGCTGGCAGAGCTTGTTTTAAGAGAGCATCTCAATGACTGATATACGAATAGGTCACGGTTATGATGTGCATCGTTTTGGCGAAGGTGATCATGTTGTGCTTGGTGGTGTCAGAATACCCTGTCACCAGGGCTTGATTGCGCATTCTGATGGTGATGTGCTGATTCATGCTTTATGTGATGCCTTGCTGGGCGCGGCAGGTTTGGGTGATATTGGCAAACATTTTCCTGATAATGATGACAAATACAGTGATATTGATAGCAGGATATTGCTGCGCAATGTTTCGGCACTGTTATTGGAGAAAGGTTGGGTTTTGTCAAATGCGGATATTACCCTTGTTGCGCAAGTGCCTCGTGTCGCTGCGTACAGCGAAGCCATGAGCAAAAATCTTGCCGATGATCTTTTGGTAGATGTTACTGCAATTAATGTGAAAGCCACTACAACAGAAAAACTGGGTTTTATCGGTAGAGCAGAGGGAATCGCCGCTCATGCCGTTGTGTTGCTTTGTCGCAGCGTATGAAGCCTTCGTATTACCTGGATTTTCCCAGAGCCTTAGGCGCCACAGTTTGTTGCGCTGGTTTCAAGTTGTCACCAGAAGATTTTTTTGTCGAGGAAATCCCCGGATTCGCGTTTACGGGTGAAGGTGAGCATGCCTGTGTGTTCATCGAGAAAACAAACCTCAATACGATGGATGTTGTTCAGGCACTTGCCCGCTATGCGGGTGTAGAGCCCCATGCCATTGGTTACTGTGGCTTGAAAGATAAAAATGCCCAAACCCGACAGTGGTTCAGCGTTTGCTTGCAGGCATCAAGGGTTGATTTCTCCTCGTTTTCGCTGGAAGGTGCTCATGTGCTCGAAACGGCTTTGCACACCAGAAAGTTGAGACGGGGGGATCATCGGGGTAATTTTTTTCGTATATGTTTGCGAGATGTTGTTGGTGAAAAAAGCGTCATAGAAGAGCGACTTTTCTTGATGGGCTACCGGGGTGTTCCCAATTATTTTGGTGAGCAGCGGTTCGGCAGGGAAGGCAATAACCTTGTTGAAGCTGAAAGGCTGTTCGCCAGACGGCGCGGCAAAATGCGGGCGTTTAAACAGCGAATGTATGTTTCTGCGGCGAGAGCCTGGCTGTTTAACCAGATACTGGCAGAAAGGGTCAGGCAGGGAAACTGGAATATTTTGCTGGAGGGTGAGCAGGTTGAACCACAGGCACCCTTGTGGGGAAGGGGGCGCCCGGGATGTGCTGGGCCGCTTTTCGAATTGGAAAATTCGGTTTTACAGCAATGGTCATCATGGTGTGAATGGCTTGAGCACTGTGGCTTGCAGCAGGAGCGACGCCAGACTGTTTTACAGCCACAACAATTTTCATGGGCGTGGCAGTCGCAAGACCTGTTGTTGTCCTTTTCTCTTTCAGGCGGGCAGTTTGCTACCAGCATTTTGCGTGAGCTGCTGGTTGAGCGGCCTTGAATCCAGAAAAATAGCTATTAAATCAACATCCTGAAACATATACGCTATGATATAGTTAGCTGCAAATCGTGTTCGGTCTTAATGGGGGGTAGGCAGGTGTGGCAGAAGTAAATCTCGACGGAATCGGCATGACTTCGAGACGGACGCGAGAGCGTTTGATTGAACGCCTGATGGACCAGGGCATCAGTAACTTTCGTGTTCTGGATGCTATCCGCAATACCCCGCGCCATATATTTCTGGATGAGGCTCTGGCTCACCGCGCCTATGAGGACACCTCTCTGCCTATTGGCTATAGTCAAACCCTTTCTCAGCCTTATATCGTTGCCCGAATGACGGAAGCATTATTGTCGCTCGGTCCACGCAAGCGAGTGCTTGAGGTGGGTACCGGATCGGGCTACCAAACAGCGATTCTCTGCTCACTGGTTGAACAGGTCTACAGCGTTGAACGAATTCGACCGTTGCAGGAGAAAGCCCGAGAACGCTTGCGTTTGCTGAATCATCGCAATGTCTTTTTGCGCCATACAGATGGCACGATGGGGTGGAAGGAGAAAGGGCCGTTCGATGCAATATTGTCAACAGCGGCGCCTGCTGTTTTACCGCGCGAATTGCTTGAACAACTCGGGCCAAACGGCATGCTGGTTATACCTGTTGGGCCTGACGGGCAGCAGGAGCTTCAAATGATTACCCGTGAAGGGGACAGCGACCAATTCACGACGCTGGTACTGGAAAAAGTGCGTTTTGTTCCACTGGTTTCAGGAACAATCAGATAGAATTCAGTCATCGGCTTTTGCATGACAACAGTCAATCGCTGTTTTGCTTTCACGATGTCGCGTTTTACCCGATAAATAAAGGTATGGAGGTTGGCTCCAGCTGTATTCAACAGGTTTTTGTGATGCAGTATCAAGAGCAGGAGAACGAGAAGCAGGATGATGACATCGACGATAAAAAAATATTTGCTGCTTTTTTTTAAAGGTTTGGCAATGGGTGCTGCTGATGTCGTGCCAGGTGTTTCCGGAGGAACCATCGCCTTTATTACCGGTATTTATCAGGAGCTGATTGATTCCATTAAATCGGTTGGCCCCAATACTGTTGTTGTTCTCTTCAGGGAGGGGCCTCTTGCCTGTTGGAAATCTTTCAATGGCACATTCCTGATTGTGTTGTTGGCGGGCATTGCCTGCAGCGTGTTGTCCCTGGCGCGATTGATCAGTGACTTGCTGCACAGCCAGCCTGTGTTAATCTGGTCATTTTTCTTCGGCCTGATTGTTGCCTCTATTGTGCACATGGCCAGACAAATGCCTCATTGGCGTATCGTTGATCTGGCCGGTTTGTTATGCGGTGCCGTTTTTGTACTTTTTCTTTCATCAAATACCCTGACTGTACACAACCCTTCCATGTGGGTAGTGTTTTTCTCAGGGGCGATTGCTATCTGCGCGATGATTCTGCCGGGGATATCCGGAAGTTTTATTCTTTTGTTGATGGGTATGTATCAAAGTATTATTGGGGCCATCAAAGACCTTGATTTGCTGGTGATTGCTACTTTTGGCAGTGGTGCTGCTTTGGGATTGCTGGGGTTTTCCCGCTTTCTTTCCTGGCTCTTGCATCGTTACTATCAGCTCACCATAGCTGTATTGACCGGCTTTCTGCTGGGTTCGCTTTATGTTGTCTGGCCCTGGAAACAGGTGCTGAGTACAGCATTGCGTCATGGCGAAGAGGTGGCTGTTTTGCAGAAACCGGTGAGCCCGTTTGTCTATTCCGAATTGTATCGTGTTGACTCGCAGTGGCTGATAGCGATTGTTTTCATGTTGGTCGGTTGTCTGTTGGTGCTGGGGCTTGAATGGTTTGCAACAGCGTCAGCGGATCTTGCTGAAGAAAAGGGTAATGACTGAACACAATAGGCCGTTAATTCGCTTGAGGCTATCGCGATATGCCCTGGCTATTGTGTTTCTATTGTCGTTGTTTATACAGGCTTGTGGCGGGCCGCGATATGGTGCTCCGGTGGATAGCCGCTCCCAACCACCCTCTATCAAGATTGGTTATCATATTGTTTCAAAAGGGGAAACACTTTACTCGATTGCCTGGCGATATGGGCTTGATTACAAGGAATTGGCCAGAGTAAACGGCATATCAACTACCAATTATGCAATATATCCCGGGCAAAAACTGAGTTTGAATACCCGGGCAGCGACCAGAAAGCCGGCGTATACTGCTCCGCCCAGGACAACAACGAAAACAGGTTCAAGCCCAACGAAAAGTGTGTCGTCCAAAAGTACATCGACAAAATCCGTGGCCCGGAATACAGCCGTTGATTCATCCCGCTCAAAACCAGCGGCATCTTCGAAATCAACGGGTAGCGCCGTGAAACCGGTGTCAAAACCAGTGACTCAAACATCAGCTGTTTCAAGTGGCGGATCTGTAAAGTGGCAGTGGCCGGCGAAAGGTGTTGTCACCAAGGCATTTTCTGGCGCGACATCCACCAACAAGGGTATCGATATAAAAGGTCGTGAGGGCGATCCGGTTTATGCGGCTGCCTCAGGTAAGGTTGTGTATGCCGGTAGCGGTCTGGCAGGCTATGGCAAGTTGATCATCATCAAGCATAATGAAAACTATCTCAGCGCTTATGCACATAACCGCAAGTTGCTTGTTGGTGAAGGTGATCAGGTTGAGCGCGGCAAGAAAATTGGAGAAATCGGCAGTAACAACGGCCAGACCATCCTGCACTTTGAAATCAGGTTAAATGGCAAGCCGGTGAATCCACAGAGTTATTTGCCCCGGTAAATCAAGGGAAAAGGTGGCATGAGGGCGATTGCGGTGAGTTGTTCTCCGCTCTACACAAATCTTGAAGTCGGGCAAATAAAAAAGCGACCACAAGGGTCGCTTTTTGGGGTAAGAAAAGCCTACCGTTGTAGCAGGTCGATTTTCCCGGATTTTTCTTTCCATTCATCGGCATCTGGCATGGCATCTTTCATCTCTGTGATGTTTGGCCAGATTTGCGCCAGTTCAGCGTTAAGTTCGATAAAAGCTTCCTGACCTTCGGGTACTTCGTCCTCGGAATAGATGGCTTCCGCAGGGCACTCGGGTTCGCACAGTGCGCAATCTATACATTCGTCCGGGTGGATAACCAGAAAGTTCGGGCCTTCGTAAAAACAGTCTACAGGACAGACTTCAACACAATCAGTAAATTTACAGTTAATGCAATTATCCCCAACAATAAAAGTCACGCCAGGTTCTCCTTGTCGAATTATCGGAACTCAAAAAAAGGCACATTCTAACAGCTTTTTTTGGGCTGTGTGCAGCTTTCATCTACGAAAAAACGCTGATCCCAATAAAAAAATTGATGTATCTCCAGTTTTGTAAATGTTGCGCACATTCATAGGGCATTACAAGTGGTTTTTGAGCTCATAGAGAAAGTCAAGGGCTTCTCTTGGGCTCAAGGAATCCGGGTCAACTGCTTTAAGTCGGGTAATGGCTTCAGGTTCGGTCGGGGTAAACAACTCCGCTTGATGGGGCAATGCCTGTGCTTTGCTGAATGCGGTATCTTGCTGTGAGGCGCTTGCTTCCAATAGCCTTAATTGTTCGGCGGCACCTTTTATAACAGTTGGGGGAATGCCCGCCAGTTTTGCAACCTGCAGGCCATAACTTTTACTTGCCGCTCCCTGTTGAACATTGTGTAGAAACACGATGCTGTCGTTATGCTCCGCTGCGTCCAGATGAACATTAATTACTGTCGAACATTCATCAGGCAAGCGTGTCAGTTCAAAGTAATGGGTGGCGAATAGCGTGTATGCCCTTATTTGCTGTGCGAGGTGTTGCGCGCAGGCCCAGGCGAGAGCAAGACCGTCGAATGTACTCGTGCCCCTGCCGACTTCATCCATAAGGATAAGGCTTTTTTCAGTTGCATTGTGCAGGATATTGGCTGTTTCGGTCATTTCAACCATGAATGTGGAGCGGCCACCGGCAAGGTCATCCGAAGAGCCGATACGGGTGAATATCCTGTCAACAATGCCGATACTGGCTGCATCTGCCGGAACAAAACAGCCGGTGTGTGCGAGCAGGGTTATGAGAGCAACCTGACGCATATAGGTGGATTTTCCACCCATGTTGGGCCCGGTAATAATCAGCATGCGCTGCTTGTTGTTCAGCAGAATGTCATTCGGTACAAAAGCTGTGGATAAAACCTGTTCTACAACAGGGTGGCGTCCGGCATCAATCTGAATGCCGGTTGTTTCGTGAAGCAAGGGTTTTACAAAATCAAGTGTTTCGGCTCGTTCGGCAAAATTATTGAGTACATCAAGCTCGGAGAGTGCCGAGGCCGATTGTTGAAGCCGCAGCAAGTCTGTGTTCAAAATATCCAGAAGCTCTTCGTATAACAATTTTTCTCTGGCCAGTGCCCGGCTTTTTGCACTGAGTGCCTTGTCTTCAAATGCCTTGAGTTCAGGGGTAATAAAGCGCTCGGCATTTTTCAGCGTTTGTCGGCGGATGTAATCGGCTGGCGCCTGAGCAGATTGTGCCCGGCTGATTTCAATAAAATAACCGTGAACCCGGTTGTAGCCGACTTTCAATGTGCCGATACCGGTTCGCTGCTTTTCACGATTTTCAAGATCGACAAGATACTGCCCTGCGTTATTGCTGATGTTTCGGAGTTCATCCAGCTCGTCGTCATAGCCTTCTGCAATCACACCCCCATCGCGTATTACAACGGGCGGATTTTCGACAAGTGCGCGATTGAGCAATTGTGCGAGTTCTGGAAAGCTGCTAATGCGTTCGCGTAGTGCATGCAACAGTGGAGCAGATAATGGCGCGAGCAGGCTTTGTATGTCGGGCAATACCGGCAGCGCGTGTGCAAGCCGGCTCAAGTCTCGCGGGCGTGCCGAACGAAGAGCAATCCGACTGAGTATGCGCTCCTTGTCGCCAATGGATTTAAGCATGCTATGCAAGGGTTCAAAATGATAGCCTGACTTGAGAACTTCTATTGCGTCCTGCCTTTTTTGTAATATTTCGATGCAGCGAAGAGGGCGGTGTAACCAGCGAATGAGCAGGCGCCTTCCCATTGGGGTGGCCGTCTTGTCCAGTATAGAGAGCAGGGTGTTGCTTTCCCCGCCATTGAGGTTAATGTCGATTTCAAGATTGCGTCGTGTGGCGGCATCCATTAATACACAATCATCGGTAGATTCAACGGAAATTGCCGTGATGTGAGGAAGTGCTGTTCGTTGTGTATCACGCACATATTGTAAGAGACAGCCCGCAGCCCTTAACGCTACGGTTAAATCTTCACAGCCAAAGCCCTTAAGGGAATGTGTGTCGAATTGTGCATTCAGCAAGCGTTGTGCAGCCTCGAGATCGAAATTCCAAACCGGTTGTTTTCGAAGACCCTTTCTGTTTTCGGTAATCAGGCTCGCCTGAATATCCTCGTTTATCAAAAGCTCTGCCGGTTTCAATCTTTCCAGTTCAGCACAGCAGGCTTCCATTGTTTCAACTTCCTGAACGGTGAAACGTCCGCTGCTGATATCCAGTGCAGCAATGCCCCAGTGCGCCTTAACTTTATCGATAGCGACGAGCAGGCTGTCCCTGCGCTCATCCATCAATTGCTCGTCGCTCACCGTGCCGGGCGTGACAATGCGCATCACCTTTCGCTCAACCGGCCCTTTAGTGGTTGCCGGGTCTCCGATTTGCTCGACAATGGCAACGGACTCTCCCAGTTTTATCAGTCGAGCCAGGTAATTGTCAGCGGCGTGATAGGGAACGCCGGCCATCGGGATTGGTTCACCGTTTGATTTTCCACGCGCGGTGAGCGTGACATCCAGCAGTTCGGCAGCTTTTTTGGCATCGCCATAAAACAGTTCGTAGAAATCCCCCATACGGTAAAACACAAGCTCATCAGGGTGCTCGGCCTTGATTTTTAAATACTGCTGCATCATTGGGGTGTGAGCGGAAAAACTATCGTTTGATTTATCAGGGGATTTTGTCATTTTTTGATAATATTTCCATTATAAAACAGTGATATATGGTTTAAACCTAAAAACAATATCATCCAGCGAGATCCAACGAGATTCAGGGCACGCCAAGAAAAAAGTGTAACTTTTAGTGTAACTTTTTTGGTGATACCATTCGTCTGAATCGTGCAAAAGCAAAAAGTTACACTTTTTTCTGAAAGCCTTGTCCTGTCTGGGCTGCAGCCAAAAGCTGTTGATTTTGCGCACACACTATCAATTTTAAGGACAGGCAGAGTATCAAACCAGTGAATAAACCGCTATCAGCCAGAGCGATTGAAACGATGAAACCGGGTGACTCCATCAAATCCGATGTAGGTGAGTACACGGGATTGAGAGTGAAGTGCGCCAAAGGGGGGACAAAAACCTTTTTCTATCGTTACCGAAGTCCGGAAACGGAAAAACTGGTTCAGGTCAAACTCGGTAATTATCCACAGGTCAGTTTGGCCGAAGCGAGAGTGCAATTGCATGAACTGAAGATATTGCGGAAGTCTGGCGTTTGTCCAAAGGCGCAGCAACAGCGAAACAAATTACATGTTCAGAAGCAAAAGGAAGAAAAACGTAAACAGGATGAAATAACCGCCTACACCGTGGCAGATCTGATCGAAGTCTACTTAACTCAATTTATTGAAGATCGCTATGTAGAAGACAGGCGTAAACCAGGTAGCAAGAAACGCATTCCAGGGGCTCGCAAACCGAAGGGGCAGTCCGAGACACGCCGAACGCTTTATGGTGATGCTGTAAAGACATTGGGCCATTTGCCTGCTGCATCAGTTACCAGAAAGCAGGTCGTCGATATGGTAATCGATATTGTTGGTCGTGGAGCCAATGTTCAGGCAGGGAATGTCCTGCGTGAATTATCCGCAGCCTATGAGTACTCCATCGGCCTTGGTCGTTTTGATGATAGTTTTGCCAACCCGGCACTTTTAGCCAAAGCCAGCCTCAAGCAGGCAAGAGTCAGATTGAATTCCGAAAGAGGCAGGAGGACGCTCTCTGATTTGGAGATCAGGGAGGTGCTGACCTGGTTGCCCGGCTCCGGTTTTTCGCCCACCCAAAAAAATGTTTTGCGATTTACCTTGTGGACGGGTTGTCGAACCGGCGAAGTTTGTGGTGCCGAGTGGAGAGATATTGATCTTGATAACGGCACATGGCATCTGCGCGATTCAAAAAATGCTTCCCAGCGTTATGTTCAGCTTTCCATGCAAGCGATTGAGTTTTTAAAGCAGCTTAGACTTGTGACAGATATTTATCTTTTTCCATCCAGTAAAACCCGGTTGCCGATTCAACAGAAATCATTAACCGAAACAAAATGGCATCTGAAGAATCCTGAAAAAGTCAGAAATCGTATGCGTTATAAAAAACAGCAACTCTGGCTGGACTCCATTGAAGATTGGTCGCCACATGACTTGCGACGCACGGTTCGCACAGGCTTATCCCGTCTCGGTTGTCCGAGTGAAGTGGCCGAGGCGGTACTGGGGCATTCGCGCAAGGGCATTGAGGGAACCTATGATCTTCATGGATATGAATCAGAGTGTCGCAAGTGGTTGCAGAAGTGGGCAGATCATCTGGATGCCTTGTGTATTGGTACCTGAGTCTTGATAGGGGGGAGCTGACGGCATTGTAGCAATCTGCTACAATGTGCGGAGTAGAGATGGCGTTTTGAGGTGGAAGATGGCTAAAGCAAACTCGCCTGTGCGGCTGGATGCTCAGTTAATGGAAGCTGCAGCGGCTAATGGACGATTGTTTAATCGTAGTGCGGCTGAAACGATTGAATACTGGGCAGGTCTTGGCAAGGCTTTTAATAAGCTGATTGACCCAGAGATATTACTTGAGGTTCAGGCAGGTGCCCTGCAAATCGATATCAAACCGACCAGATTTGAAAGTGTTGATTCGGCCTCAGTCTTTGCTGAAATTGAAAAACGCAGAGCATCAGGAACACTCCAGCAATTGGTTAACCGGGATAAGCCGGTTTATCAGGCCAGTCAATCTAACCCGGGTTTACTCGAACAGATTATGCCCGATGGCAGTATCAATATTGGTCGGTTTTCTGGTGGGGCATTCCATAAAGAGGTTTGAACACAGAGATGGCAACACCTCAATTATGGATGCTTGTCGGTGGAAATGGCTCAGGTAAAACGACATTCTATCAGCAGTTTTTAAAGCCGATGGGAATGCCTTTTGTAAATGCAGATTTAATCGCTAAAGAGTATTTTCCCGACAACCCGGAAGTCATGAGTCGCGAGGCGGCTTCTATGGCCGAACGTCTCAGGTATCGCTTGCTTGAAGAAAAAAAGACCTTCTGTTTTGAAACGGTCTTTTCACATGTCAGCAAAATAGATTTCATCGCAGATGCCAAAGCGGCAGGTTATGAAATCGTGCTGGTTTTCATACATCTTGATAATCCAGAGCTGAATAAAGCACGCGTGCACCAGCGTGTCGCTGAGGGTGGTCATGATGTACCCGAGGACAGAATTACTGCGAGAGTCGAGCGTTTGACCCACCATGTCAGCAAGGTGATAGCTTTGGGTCTGACAGACGAAGTACATATTCTTGATAACTCGCTTGCAGGCAACCCTTTCGTCAGAGTGGCTACCATTATTGATCACGAGGTATCGATATTGGTGGGTGCTGCCCCTCTTTGGCTTGAAGCAATTTTATCTGGCCAAGCTTGAGTTCGTACACAAAAGAAGGATGTCGTTTTTGATCAAAGGCTCTCCGGTTTACGGAGAGCCTTATAACCGTCTAAAGCAAACCCCGCTGGGCAAATGAAGTGGCTGTTTCACCCACCACGATGTGATCGAGTACCCGCACATCAACCAGTGCCAGTGCCTCAACTAGGCGTCGGGTGATGATCTTGTCGCTTTGAGAGGGTTCCGGGCTACCGGAAGGATGGTTGTGCGCCATTATTACAGCCGCTGCATTGGCTTGTAGAGCGACCTTGACTACTTCGCGCGGGTAGACATTCGCACAGTCAATTGTTCCCTGAAACAATTCCCGATAGGCAATCAGCCGATGCTGACTGTCGAGTAGCAATACGGCAAAAACCTCCCGTTCATACACACCCAGCTTGTGCTGCAGGTAATGCTTGGTATCTTCGGCCTGAAAGAACTCACCCTGGCGAAGATAACGCTCAGCTAACAGCTCGGTCGCTTTCTCCAGTACCTGGTGGGCAGTGACTGGCTGGGTGAATACATAGTCGTGGGAAGGGGATAAAGCAGATGAATCATTATTGTGCATGGTGAACTCCTGAGTAGTGGTTTATGCACAACGGTGATGTGTATTTGAAGAAAGCCTGATTCGATGCCTACCGCATCTTGATACCGGGTATATCACCCCAGCGCGTGGTGTAACTCGGTGAGCGGAACTGGCGTTGCATCGCCCAGCGCTGCTGTATGCCGTGGCTGGCCAGAAATACCTCCCCGCTGCCGTACTGATTGATTTTGTCCATCACGGCCATCAGTTGCCGTGAGCTTTCGGATTGTTGCGCCTCGAACAGATGCGTTTGTTCCGGTTTTTCATCCAGCAGTTCAATCAGGCCAATACCCGCCTTGGCATAGGCGTAACCCTCCCGGTAAAGCCCCCTGACAGCGGCGCGGGCAGCGCGAACCACCGTGCGGGTATCGTTGGTCGGGCAGTACAGCGGTACGGTACAGGCCAGGTGCAAGGGGTTCGGGTCAAAGCGCGAGGTTTCGATAAAGATGCTCAGGGTTTTCACCAGCGAATGCTGGGCGCGCAGTTTCTCGCAGGCACGCCCGGCATACTGGCTGATTGATTGTTCCAGCTCTTCACAATGAAATACCCGTTGGCCGAATGAGCGCGTGGTGTAAATCTGCTTTTTGGGTACTGCAAGGTCATCCGGGGCAATGCAGGATTGTCCGCGTAACTCCCTGACGGTGCGAGCCAGCCCGATGTTGAAACAGTGCCGGATGTGATCCGGGTCTTGTGTCAGCAGGTCGTAGACTGAGAAAACCTGTTGCCCGGCCAGACGCCGGGCATAGCGACTGCCCACACCCCAGACCTTGCGCACCGGGATTTTCTGCATCACCGCAAACCAGTCTTGCGGCTGGCGGATCACACAAACCCCGTCACAACGGGCTGATTGCTTGGCAATGTGATTGGCCAGTTTTGCCAGGGTGCGTGTGGGTGCAATACCGACACTGACCGGCATGCGCACCTGCTGCCAGACACTGTTGCGTATCCGTCGGGCATAGCGCACAAAATCTTCCGTGATGCCATCCATTGCCAGAAAGGCCTCGTCAATGGAGTAGATGTCGACCTCCGGTGCAAACTGGCCCAGCACCGCCATCACACGGGCAGAGATATCACCGTAGAGTTCATAGTTGCTGGAGAAAACCTGCACCCGGTGCTGTTCGAGCAGGTGCCTGACCTTGAAGTAGGGCTCAAGGTCGGGAATGCCGAGCGCCTTGGCCTCCTTGCTACGGGCAACGATACAGCCGTCGTTATTGGTCAGCACCACAACCGGCTTGCCGCGCAGGTCGGGCCGGAAAATCTGTTCACAGCTGGCATAGCAGCTGTTGCAGTCAACCAGGGCAAACATGGTGGTGGCGAATGGAGTGGGTAACAACCCCCTCAATCACCAGTGCGCTGTCTTCCGGAATCGGGATGGGCGGGTACTGTTCATTGCCGGAAAGCAGGCGTTTGCGCCGGGTATCCAGCACCTTGCAGGTCAGCTCGCCATCGAGGGCGGCAATAACAATCATGCCATGCTGTGCTTGCAGTGAGCGGTCAACGATCAGCAGGTCGCCGTCAAAAATACCCAGCCCGGTCATGGAATGCCCTTCGGCCCGGGCGATAAAGGTCGCAGCGGGGTGTCGCACCAGATGCGTGTTCAGGTCGAGCTGTGCCTCGATGTAGTCATCCGCCGGGCTGGGAAACCCAGCAGCAACACGGGAGAGATACAGCGGCAGCAGCCGCGGTTCAACAGCAGGGGCAGGAACAGGGTGTAGTTTCATGGGTTGGCTTCAAGTACTGTGTAAATATACAGTATCAGTGTGGCGGGTGGTTTGGCAAGAGGGTGAGGTGATAGCACCACTTTCCGAATTGGATTACCTTGATATCAAAGAGCCTTTTAGGTTTTGAAAAAAAAGGCCTGCATGGAGGACATGCAGGCCGAGGGATTCGTTGGTTCATGATCGGAGTATCAGTAGGGTACCTCCACCAACGATGGGTGATAAATCTACCAGATCTCAGTTAGGTGTTCAAAGACCACTTTATATATCGAGATGTTTCTCATTGTTTTGATTTCAGCGAATCTCTTCGAACTGTAGTGGTGTTTACTGGCGCTTGCTGGAAATGCTGGTGTAAACAAATGGCTTATACTTGGGGATGTTTTTCTGGCGGTTGATTGGAGGCGTGAGGATAAAGCTATGGAATATCTGCCAGTGATAGTGGGTTTTCTGATCTGGTTTGTTTTGGTTTTTT
>JAGRJA010000317.1 GCA_020443005.1 Pseudomonadales bacterium | reverse complement strand
TTGCAGCTGATGACCCAGGACTTTGCACTCTGGTTGACCGGAATGGGGCTGGAAGTGCCACAGGTGGTATGGCGAGATTACCTTGACCCTGGAATTGCCATGGGTTTTGCCGGGCAGTTGCTGGCTTCCTTTGGCAATGTGATGGCCAATGGCTTTCTGATTTTGCTTACAGTGATCTTTATTCTGACCGAGATGGGGATGTTTATGCGCAAGATTCATGCGGTTGCCAACAATGCCCATTTATCGGAAGCCAACATGAATCGTTTCATCATCAATATCAACCATTACATGACGATCAAGGGGTGGATCAGTCTTGCGACCGGTGCCTGTATCACGCTGTGGTTACTGATACTCGGTGTGGATTATGCCGTGCTCTGGGGAGTGCTCGCTTTTCTGCTGAATTTTATTCCCAATCTCGGGTCCATCATTGCAGCTGTGCCAGCTGTGTTACTGGCTCTGGTGCAAATAGGTCCGGGTACAGCGGCGCTGGCCGGTACAGGTTACCTTCTGGCCAACATTATTATGGGCAATGTGATTGAACCCCGTTTTATGGGCAAGGGGCTGGATCTATCAACACTGGTTGTATTTCTTTCTTTGGTGTTCTGGGGTTGGACACTGGGAACCGTCGGAATGCTCTTGTCCATCCCCCTCACTATGGCGGTAAAAATTGCGCTTGAAAGTTATGATGAAACCCGCTGGATAGGCGTGATACTGAGTTCCGGTGTACCAGAGTCAAGCGGTAAAAACCTGCTGCCAAAAGCCGAGTCGGAACAGAAGAAGTCTGGGGCCTGATGAACGCCCGTTCTGTATCTGCTGCCCAAAAGCTGCTGCTTTGTCTCTTGATGTTGGTTTGCCTGCTTGCTGCAATATCATTCGGTGTCAGGGTTGCGTCTGAATATCGGGGTGGTTTGCCGGTCGATATGCTCATTTTTCGCAAGGCGGCGCTGGACTTTTGGCAGACCGGTGAGCTTTATGATCGGCCGGAAAATGTGCCGCATGAGAAATATATCGAACATCCTTATGAGCCGGGAGCACCCATTTACAAGTTTCCTCCCGCCTTTCAGCTGGCACTGGCCCCTTGGGTAAAAAACAATGCCGTTAAACCCGGAACATTGTTTGCCTGGCTCAGGTCAATCATGATCGTGCTGTACGCCTTGTCTGTCTTTCTGATGTTGAATTACTTTTACCGAATGTATTTTTCGCGAAAAGCGGCAGGTGCGTACTCCGGTTTATGGGCTGCCCGCTATTTTATTTTGCCGGCTTTTATAGGCGCCTGTATTTTTTATCCGTTTTTCAATGCCTATCAGGCGCTTGTGGCGGAAATTCCCCTGTTGTTTTTATTTTTGTTGTTTTTTCTCCTGATGGACAAGCGGCCGTCGATGGCCGGTTTTTTTCTGGCCTATAGCAGCCTGATAAAAATATATCCCGCATTTATCGGGCTTGTTCTTTTATACACCAAAAACAGAAGAGCAATTATTTCGAGTATTGTGTCAGGTTTGCTGATCGCCGGTTTCTGCTTTTATTATTTTGGTTTCACGGAAAACATGTTTTATTTGCAGGAAATTTTGCCGGCACTGCTAAAAGAACCTGTGATTGTGGAAAACAAAAACCTGTCTCTGGAATCATGGCTGGTTTTTCACGGTTTCAGGGAGCAGATAACAGGTTCAGTTTTCCAGTCTGTACGATTGTTGGCGCTGCTTTATCTTGCCTGGCAGTTTTACTGCCTGTCGACAGTGAAAGCCAACAGGGCGGTGGTTTTTTCGTTGACATTGAGTGTCCTGCTATTGTGCTTGCCAAACTACTGGGTACAGTATCAGTTGTTTCTGCTTTTCCCCCTTTTTCACCTGCTGGCTGTCTCTGTTTCAGTGAACAACCCTCGGCTTACAAGCATGGTACTGGTCTGTTTTGTCTGCTTTGTGCCGGATGTCAGTTGGTATGGCAAACTGGCAAGCCTGTCGCCATCACTGCAGCAGGTGCCTGTAGAACAGCTTGCACGATTGGCGATTGAAAACGGGCAGGCCTGGTTATTCTGGCATTACAGTAAACCCGCCTGGGTGATTTATTGTATTGTTGAAGTGCGACCGTTTATACCCATTTTGATTTTGATCCTGCTCGGCCTTCACCGTGATGACTTAAGCCCGCGGGATGACAAGACGGAAGTGCAAGCTATCCATTAAGTGCCTTGTTGTTGAAGGCGTGTAATTCATCTTCGGTCGCAAGCCTGAGAATACCGTGATCACCGTCAAGAACAACAATGTCGCCGTCCCTGAAGACCCGCGTGCCAATATCGGTTTTGACAATGGCAGGGAGGCCATACTCGCGTGCGACAACAGCACCGTGTGATACAGCGCTGCCGATATCGGTGGCGAGCCCGGCTATCAGGCTGAAATAGGGTGTCCATGCGACATCGGTAATGGGTGCAACAAGAATATCACCGGGCGCCAGCTTGTCGGCTTCGCTTACCGTGAGGGCAATTTTGGCCCTGCCGATGGCAGTGCCACGACTGACCGGTTTCCCGGTGCAGATTTTTTCAGCAGCTATCTTGTCAAGGTTTGGA
>JAGRJA010000026.1 GCA_020443005.1 Pseudomonadales bacterium | reverse complement strand
ATTTGCCTGATACTGAAACAGGGCTAGGGCAAAGCTTGTCGTAAAAACAATGTGGATGAGATAAACCCAGTAAGCACTGTCGGTAAGATAGCGCATGACAGGTGAAAAGCGGTCCCATTTTTCGATAAACAAACCGGTCAACCCGAAACACCAGAGCCAGGTGGTCAAATTGGCGAGAAAGCTGGCTGAAATCTTCGCGATAAAATGCAGGTTTTCCGGGCCCTCTGTCAGGAATCCGAGGGCCATTAATGACAGAAAGCTATTGAGTGACGCCCATAAACAGAAGCTTTTATAATGTCGTCGAAAATGATCCAGTAAATCCATTCTGAGAAAAACCAGCCATCCAGTGGTAAAGAAGATGCCATGGAACAGGATTTGAGGGCCATCGGGAACGAAGGAGCCGGTAATTTCAACCACGCCAAAAGGGTAGAAGAAACCGCTCAGAGCGATGGGGATAGTCAGAAAAACAAGCCCGACAGGTTTTTTCAGGTATGTTTCGATACGGTTCAGGCAGGTATTCCTGACAGGTTGACTGCAAATCGCGCTGATTTTGTTGAAAACAGCAGCGGGTGCATAAAAGATAATCAGATAGTGCAGAAACCACAGATGCATGGTAGTGAATTGCGGCTTTTCGGGGTCCTGAGGTGCAAGCCCTATGTCGATTCCCCAACTGCCTTTTTCCATAAGGTGGAATCCGTTAAGCATAATGATGGCGATCAGGGGGAATAAAACAAGCCAGAATGCGATAAATGGAAGCGCAATGCGTTTGTAGCGATTGTGTAGCATGCCGCGCATGCCCTGTTTCTCGACCAGCATGGCGGCGAAAAAACCTGCAAGAATAAAAAACAGTGGCATTCTGAAGGAGTGAATCAGAAAAACCAGGACATCAAACCACCGGGAGCTTGATGGATCCTTGAGCAGGTAGGTGTTCAATGGGGCGTGCACATAGTTTACAGCAGCATGAATGACGACTCCGAGAAGCATCATGATGGCGCGAAGGCTGTCGAGTGCGAAAAAACGCTGCGTGTTTTTCATTGTGTGTTTCGAGGGAGTGAGCATGGTGCTTTGTTTCGCATTGGTTGGTGCAGATGAAGTTTACTTTAAGACAGGGGTATTCTAATCTTATTTCAAGGTGCTATAGTAGAGCGGGGAAGGGAGATTTGTGTCAGTGTTGTGCCGGTAAACGGTTGTTGCGCTTGTGCATTGTTTACCCGTGAAGGTCGTGTATTGTACGAATACCGACCCAGTCTTATCAGTGAGAAGAAGGTTTGAACCACTTTACGGTTTTAAGAATTATATCGGTTGTTGTTGGTGCTGCGCTGACAGTGCTCTCGTTTTATCTCTCCTATCAGGCTGAAAGACAGAAAATCTATCGGGACTTTGTGCAGGAGGTCGACACCATTGCATCCTCTCTTGAGCTGGAGATGGTCAGGAATATCGAAACGCTCCTGTCTTTCAGAGGTTTCTATAATACATTCAAGAATACCGACTACCAGGGTTTCAAGGCGTTCAGCAGTAACGCCGAAGAGTTTCACCCTGCAATCTATTCCATCAAATGGGTGCCACGCGTTCTGGATGTCGAACGCGAGACCTTTGAGCAGAGGCTTGCTGCAGAAGGGTTTGATGGTTATCGCATCGTAGAGTTTGATGCAGAGGGCAATGCGGTGACGGTTGGCATGCGCGATGATTATTTTCCGATCATGTATGCCTACCCGGAAACCGAGGAGCTGCCCGAAGGCTACGATCTTGCTTCGGATTTGCGCATTCGTGAGGCAATGGTGGTTTCCCGGTGGAATAATGAAGCAATCGCGTCACACCCGATACCGATCAGTCGGGATGGCGTATCAAGCTATGTGTTCGTTATCACGCTACCTGTGTTCACCAGTGATCCCGATGAAATAGCGTTTCAGGAAACCGAGCTTGATGCGTTTATTGTAGGCATGTTTGATATCGGTATGGTTTTCGATAATGTCCTCGACAGAGCCTGGGATTGGGATCCGACGAATGACTTGTTGCTTGAAAACCAGAGTGGCCATGTCATGACCGTGACCAAGGTAGCCAGTTTGCCCGGTGAAATGCCCGACCCGGATCCAGCGGTCAAGTATAGTAAGCAGCTTGAGCCAATCGCCGATTTGCAATGGTCTTTGCAGGCCACTCCTTCTAAATTGTATTTCGCAAAACATAGCAGTTATGTGCCTTACGCCTTGAGTCTTGGCTTGTTGATCTTCACCGTCTTGATAGAAGCATACCTCAGGGTTCTGTCAAAAATGGACAAGGAGCTGCAGGATGCCGCCAGGGTTGATGGGCTGACAGGCGTTTCCAATCGCCGCCGGTTTTTTGAACAGCTTCGCAAGGAGTGGCCGAGGGCCATGCGCTTTGGCAGGCCCATCTCTGCGTTTCTGATCGATGTTGATAATTTCAAGAAATATAACGATACCTACGGGCATATTGAGGGAGATCGCTGTTTGCGTGAAGTTGCCCAGAAACTGCAGGAGCAGGTGCATCGCCCCGGAGACCAGTTGGCGCGTTATGGTGGCGAAGAGTTCGCCGTTCTTTTGCCGGAAACCTCGCTTGAGGATGCCGTCAGTGTTGCCGAGCGGTGCCGTGCAGCAGTGGAGGAGTTGAATATTCTTCACGAAAAGAATGCCAATTGGGGGCGGGTAACCATCTCGCTGGGCGTTGCAAGTACAATCCCTGATCAGGACACCGAGTTCAGCGCCCTGCTGGAGTTGGCCGACAAGGTTATGTACCGAAGCAAGGAATCTGGCCGAAACAAGGTGTCGGTAATGGACCCGGCAACAGATTTCGTTGCCGGAAAAAAACCAGAATAATTTTTTATTGTTGATGGACAAAGTTGAAGCCCGCTTACAAATTGAGCGCATTATTTATCGTTATGCCGAAGCGATAGATACAGGCGATCTCGATAGCCTTGCATCGCTTTTTGAAAGGGGCGCTATCCGCATTCAGGGTCAGCAAGCGTCAATCATTGGCGGTGAGGCGGTAAAAAACCTGATCGCACGATTTACAAGCTTTTATGATCAGGTGGGCGACAAAGTGGAATGGCGGCAAGGAGGTGTAAAACCTTTTACCCGTCATATCACCAGTAATCTCTATTTTGAAAAGCTGGAAGATGATGAGGCGGTCACCCAGAGCT
>JAGRJA010000316.1 GCA_020443005.1 Pseudomonadales bacterium | reverse complement strand
TTAGGGACGGGTTAACCTGTTAAACCGACAGAGCCATTTTCTGGATTTTCACCAAATCCGCTATACCCTGTTTTGCCAATGCCTGCATTTCAAGAAATTGAGCTTCACTGAAGGGAGCTGCTTCTGCCGTCCCCTGAATTTCGATGAATCCACCCTGTTCATTCATAACGACATTCATGTCGGTCTCGGCAACCGAGTCTTCATCATAGTCAAGATCAAGCACGGCTTCATTGCTGTAAATACCGACAGAAACAGAGGCGACCATTGCCTTCAGGGGGTTGGTTTTAACCAGGTTTTTCGCCTGCAGAAAACGAATCGCGTCAACCAGTGCGACACAGGCGCCGGTAATAGAGGCTGTTCGGGTACCGCCATCGGCCTGTATAACATCACAATCAATCTTGATGGTGTTTTCACCCAATGCCTGCATGTCCACTGCTGTCCGGAGTGAACGCCCAATCAATCGCTGAATTTCCTGTGTGCGCCCAGACTGCTTTCCCCTGGCTGCCTCCCGGTCCATTCTTTGCCCGGTTGAACGAGGCAACATACCGTACTCGGCTGTAATCCAGCCCTGACCACTCCCTTTCAGGAAACGGGGAACACCTGTTTCAACAGAAGCTGTACAGATTACCTTGGTATTTCCGAATTCGACCAACACAGAACCTTCAGCGTGACAGGTAAAATTTCTGGTTATTTTTATCGGGCGTAACTGGTTATTTCGTCTACCACTGGGGCGCTGCATTCCGTTCTCCATCAAGTAAAAACTGCGATTATAACAACCTGTGTCGGGTTAAGGGCATTTATCCACCATGGCGGCCAGCAACCTATATCAATTTTTTTTGATATAGGTTGCCTACCCTGATAGACTCGCTTTCCTTATGAAAAATGCCCATGCCATCAACGGCGTCATCGCTGCCACCACTTCCGAATGGGAGCAACTCGCCAATTTCAACAAGTCGGTAAGTGACTCTCTCCGGCTATTGATACTCAGAGTGCTGATGCAAGACTCTTTTGGTGTTATGGAGCTCTGCCACATACTCGACAGCAAGCAATCCGGCATGAGCCATCACCTGAAAATACTTTCACAGAACGGGCTGCTCAGCACGCGGCGGGAGGGCAACTCGATCTTTTACTCCCGCACACAGCAACATGAAAACACCGGTTTCAATGCATTGTTACATGAGTTTTTTTCAGCAATAGATGTTCTTGAACTCACCGAAGAAATTGAACAACGCATGCATGAGGTACAGAAAAACAGAGCAGAGCTCTCTCTGGCTTTTTTTCGGAAAAACGCCAACAGGTTTGAACAACAACAGGAGCTGATTGCCAACCACGCTCTCTACGGACAGTGGGTAAAGGACCACCTGCTCTCAATCGCCGAGATTGCCAACACCGATTACCGACAGCAGACGATGTTGGAAATCGGCCCCGGCAACGGTCACTTTCTGGGCAGTATTTCACCGCTGTTCAGTCAGGTTATTGCACTGGACAACACCGAAGAAATGTTGTCGCTGGCAAGAAACACGGGCGAGAAAAATCGCCTCACCAACATCCGTTATATTTGCGGAGACACTGATTTCGCCATCAGGCAAAAACTCTTTGCCGATGTCATCATTATCAACATGGTGCTGCATCACACACCTTCCCCTGCCAAGGTGTTTCAGGATATTCGCCAGCTGCTTAATCCCGGCGGCCTGCTGATTATCACAGAGCTCTGTTCCCATGATCAGGACTGGGTAAAAGATGCGTGTGGCGACTTATGGCAAGGCTTTGAGCCTGATGACCTTATCCAGTGGGGTCGTCAAAATGGTCTGCAACATGAGCAAAATATATTTCAGGCGCTGAGAAATGGGTTCCAGATCCAGATTCACAGCTTTTATAAACCCGGTTCAACATAACGAATAACCATTAACGAAGGAAACACACTATGTCCGAATATTCTATTTTCACTTCCGAGTCAGTATCAGAAGGCCATCCGGATAAAATGGCTGATCAGATATCCGACGCGATTGTCGACGCCATGCTGGCCCAGGATCCCAATTCCCGGATTGCCGTTGAAACACTGGTAAAAACCGGTTTTGTACTGGTTGCCGGTGAAGTGCGAACCGGTGCCGTTGTGCCCTTTGAGGATCTCATTCGCTCGGTAGTCAACGACATCGGTTACAACCACTCTGACAAGGGTTTTGACGGCAACACCTGTGCGGTCATCAATGCTATTGGTGCACAGAGCCAGGACATTGCCATGGGCGTCGATGAGGGAAAAAACAAGGATATGGGTGCCGGAGATCAGGGGCTTATGTTTGGCTATGCCACCAATGAAACCAGTACACTGATGCCTGCCCCTATCTACTACTCCCATCGTCTTGTGGAGAAACAGGCCGAACTGAGCAAGAACGGCAAACTTCCCTGGCTTCGACCCGATGCCAAATCCCAGGTTACCCTGCGTTATGAAAACGGAAAACCGGCTGCCATTGATGCCGTCGTTTTATCCACACAACACAGCCCCGACATCAAGCTGAAGCAGCTGCGCGAAGCCGTCCTGGAAGAGATTATCAAGCCTGTGCTGCCTGCAGAGTGGCTACATAAAAAGACCAAGTTTCATATCAACCCGACCGGCAACTTTGTGATTGGCGGGCCAATGGGCGACTGTGGTCTGACCGGTCGAAAAATCATTGTGGATACCTACGGCGGCATGGCTCGTCACGGGGGCGGCGCTTTCTCCGGTAAAGACCCCTCAAAAGTAGATCGCTCAGCCGCCTACGCCGGCCGTTATGTCGCCAAAAACATCGTCGCTGCAAAACTGGCTGACCGCTGTGAAATTCAGGTCTCCTACGCCATCGGTGTTGCCGAACCCACCTCTATTTCTGTCAATACCTTTGGCACCGGCAAGATACCGGATGAGCGTATTGCCGAACTTGTTCGCAAACATTTTGACCTGCGCCCACGCGGCATTATTGAAATGCTGGATCTGAAACGCCCTATTTACCGACAAACCGCTGCATACGGTCACTTTGGCCGCAAGGCAACCAAAAACGGTTTCAGCTGGGAAAAAACAGACAAGGCCAAAGCCCTCAAAGCTGACGCCTGAGCCAAAGTTTGACCAATATACCGAAAGCCTGCGTATCTATCACAAACACACATCTGACAGATATGCAGGCTTATGATCACATTTATTCGAGGACATCATGAATAGAGTAAGCAAAAAAGCGGGAAGAAAACCGGCTGCCAGAAAAGCATCCCCCAAAACTGCCGATTACAAGGTCGCCGATATCAGCCTCGCCGCCTGGGGGCGCAAAGAGATTGAGATTGCAGAAACAGAAATGCCTGCACTGATGGCAATTCGTGATAAATATCGAAAATCCCAGCCTCTCAAAGGTGCGCGTATTCTCGGTTGTATTCACATGACCATCCAGACTGCCGTTCTGATTGAAACACTGATTGAGCTGGGTGCAGAAGTTCGCTGGTCTTCCTGCAATATTTTCTCGACCCAGGATCATGCTGCAGCGGCGATTGCGGCTGCCGGCATACCTGTTTTTGCCTGGAAAGGAGAAACCGAGCAGGAATACGACTGGTGCCTCGAACAGACCATCCTGAAAAATGGCAAACCCTGGAATGCCAATATGGTGCTGGACGACGGTGGCGACCTGACACTGATGCTGCATCAAAAATACCCGGAGGTACTCGACCATGTCCATGGTGTAACCGAAGAAACCACAACCGGTGTTCACCGATTACTTGAAATGCTTGAAAAGGGAACGCTCAAGGTACCGGCCATCAATGTTAACGACTCGATCACCAAGTCGAAAAACGACAACAAATACGGCTGTCGCCATAGCCTCAATGACGCGATCAAACGCGGCACAGACCACTTGCTGGCGGGAAAAAAAGCACTGGTTATCGGTTATGGGGATGTCGGCAAGGGGTCTGCCCAGTCGCTGCGCCAGGAAGGCATGATTGTCCGCGTATCGGAAATCGACCCGATTTGTGCGATGCAGGCCTGCATGGACGGTTATGAAGTTGTGTCACCGTATATTGACGGTATCAACACAGGTAAAGCCTCCTGCATCAACAAAGGATTGATGGCTTCTATCGATATACTGGTAACAACAACCGGCAATGTTGATGTTTGCGATAAAAATATGCTCGCCTCCATCAAGAACGGTGCCGTGGTCTGCAATATTGGTCACTTTGATTCTGAAATCAATACGGCCTATATGAGAAAAGCCTGGGAATGGGAAGAGGTCAAACCTCAGGTACACAAAATCTACCGCAATCGTAAAAAGAATGACTTCCTGATTCTTTTATCTGAGGGAAGGCTGGTTAACCTGGGGAATGCTACCGGGCACCCTTCCCGTATCATGGATGGCTCTTTTTCAAACCAGGTGCTGGCACAAATCTACCTGTATGAAAGAAGATTTGCCGACCTTGAACAAAACATGAAAAAAGCCGCTCTTTCGGTAGAAGTTTTACCCAAATCCCTGGATGAGGAAGTTGCTGCACATATGGTTGCCGGTTTTGGTGGCGTCATTACAAAACTCACCAAACAGCAGGCAAAATATATCAACACCTCTGTTGACGGGCCTTTCAAACCGGAATCCTATAAATATTAGCCCATGATCCACTTTACCGGGGCGGTTTCCGCCCCCGTTTTTTATGCGCATTACACGAATTT
>JAGRJA010000025.1 GCA_020443005.1 Pseudomonadales bacterium | reverse complement strand
TATCCCGGCGTCGACGGCTCCCGGCGTATTGCCCAATGGGACAGGGTGATTTTGCCAGCCTTGAAACGGCTCGACGAGCTGCATCCGCTTGCTGAATTCGGGGGCGACCCGGCAACCGTCCTGATCGATGCGGTGACCGAACACGATTACCTGTTCAGTCCACGCTCCTGTTACGCCAAAGGTGTTGAAGCCTGGACCGGGGCCAATATACTGAGCCTGCTTCGCCAGCAGCACCCCGATCCGATGGGCGTGTTGGCTCGGTCCTATGAGTTCGGACGATTGAAAACCCGGGAAGGCGATGACGGTTGCCCGTATCAACGCTGTTTGAAGCCTCAGTATCCGCCATACCCTGTCTGGCATACCGAGTATGCTTTTGATTTTTTGCATCACGGTAATACAGTGAGTCGCTGGAGTGAAAATGTTTGCCGCCCTTCGTCCGAAAAAAGCGACAGAGATAATGACAAGGATGTTTCCGCTGCTGTGGAAAATACAGGCCTGCCACGCTGCGAGCTTGACAGGGAGGCCTATGACGATAGCTGGGCGCATGCCTTGATAACGGCCTATATGACTGCACGCCTTCTGGAAGAAGAAAATACAGCATCCCTTTATTTTTTCGAGGTGGCAACACTGTTGCCCTGGGGCAGCGATGAAGGCAACCATGCTGATTCAACAAGCAGTGTTCTGGGTATGTGGTTTCAGGCCACGCGTGATGCAAGTTCACGCTCTCGCCTGCAGATCGGGGGTGAAAATATCAATGTGCCGGATTCAGCCCCATTCTCCTTGCCCGATCAACATCGGGATTGTGAGCACAGTGAATTTATGCCGGTATTCCCATCTCCGCTTGCCGGAGAGTTGCCCGGGGTTATCGGTTGGCGATTTGAAGGGAAGGATACGGAAGGTGTTTATTTCAGCCGCTATCTTCTGCTCAACCTCAAGCCGGAAGCTGTGACGCTAAAAATAACGGGCGATAGCAGGCAATACCGGTTTCGCAGTGATAGCGTTTTGTCTGTGCTTGCCGGTGATTTGTCCAGTCGTGCCCAGCCAAAACCAATAACAACACCGCGATCACCTGTTTCTCCGGTCTTTATGCCGGCGCGTTCCCTGATTCTTGTCGAATTCAGCTCGCCTGGCGGCGATGACACGCGTACCATGCCGGAATCTTTCAGGGATGGAAAAAATGATTAACGATGCATTGAAAAAGACGATACAGCAGGCCTATACGCAGTTTCTGGATAGCAAGGGGCTGAAGGCCCGCCTTGGCCAGAAAGTCATGATCGCTGAAATTGCCAAAACCCTGGGCAGCATTGAAGCAGATGATGAGGGTGTGCGTAGCAGTGAACATCATATTTGTGTGGTTGAAGCCGGTACCGGCACCGGAAAAACAGTTGCCTACGCACTCGCTGCAATTCCGATAGCTCAGGCACTGGAAAAAAAAGTGGTCATTGCAACGGCCACGGTTTCACTTCAGGAACAGATCGTACTGAAAGATTTACCCGATATCATCAAGTCAGCGGGGCTTGATTTTTCTTTTGTACTGGCAAAAGGGCGCAGTCGATATGTTTGCCTGTCAAAGCTTGATCAGCAACTCGATGGCAGCGAAATGACACAAACACTTGCGCTTTATCCGGATGAAATGCCAATGATGGCCAATGCGTCTGCACTCGAGCTGTTCAATGAACTGGCGACAGCGCTTGCCAAGGGTGACTGGCAGGGAGATCGTGATAGTTGGGCAAGGGACATCGCCAGCGAAGATTGGCAACTGATTACTACCGATCATCGACAATGCACCGGTCGTCGCTGCTCTTATATCTCCCAATGCAGTTTTTACAAGGCCCGCGACAAGTTGCAGTCAGCCGATGTGATTGTCGCCAATCACGATCTTGTGCTCGCCGACCTGTCGCTGGGAGGCGGTGCCATCCTCCCCGAACCTGAAGACACGATTTATGTGTTTGATGAAGCGCATCATCTGGCCGACAAGGCGATACAACATTTTGCGAGCCATACGCGGGTTAAGGGAACCCAGCGATGGGCGGCGCAAGCAGAGAAAACAGTGCAGGCCCTGTGTGAAACGCTGAAGGAACTGGATGAGCTATGCAGCTTGCTGGTATCGGCGCCCCAACAATTGCAGGCGGCCCAATCCGCATTGCAGGAAGTTTATCAATTGCTCGAAGTGATTGCTGTTTTTCCCGACATATCGGCACAGGGTTTTTACCAGCGACATCGTCGACACCGCTTCGCCAATGGTGTGGTTCCGACAGCACTGCAACAACT
>JAGRJA010000315.1 GCA_020443005.1 Pseudomonadales bacterium | reverse complement strand
CCGGATACATACCACCCTGCACAATGCCAAACAGGGCAGCAGGATTACCCCTATGTGCCTGCTTGCTTCTTCTTGCCCATCTTAACGATAATTCCATTGATGCCCGCGCCTGGGATTCTGTTGCCGGGTATGGCGTACACTCATCAAATATCATCACGATATCAGCGCCGAGTTGACGCTGGACCCGTATCGCTTCTTCTGGCCCCAGAAACACAGGGCTCCCGTCAATCGGCGAACGAAATGAAACACCGTCTTCAGTGATTTTTCGCATATCTCCCAGACTCCAAACCTGAAAGCCGCCCGAGTCCGTCAGAATTGGTTTTTGCCACCCAATAAAATCGTGCAAATCACCGTGTGCTGAAACCACTTCCGTACCCGGTCGCAACATCAGGTGAAAGGTATTGCCCAGAATAATTTCGGCACCGATTTCTTCAATGTCGCGTGGCAACATCGCCTTGACAGTACCATAGGTACCTACCGGCATAAAGGCTGGTGTCTGTACGGCACCTCGCGAAAACTCGAGCACAGACCGTCGGGCCAAACCATCGCTCGCCCTGCGACTGAACTGCATAAATGGGAATTCATTCATAACCGGTTGTGAAGGAAAAAGGTGAAGAAGGATTAATGCTCGACAACTTCTGGAAAAAATGTTTTGTTAAGCTTCTCAAGGCTTTGTAAAGCATGACGCGTCAATTCAAGCTGCTCGTTTTTTTCCAGACTCAACTGAAGGTTTTCCAGCCGCATCAAAGCTCTCTGGGTATCATAGATGTACGTCTGGTAAGGTATTTCTTCATCATGAGCATTATCGTCATTCAATCTGAAGAGAAAGGACATTACATCTATCGACTTTTGCCAGTACAATTCTGCCTCCTCATAGGATTCTGCTTCATCATACATGGAAGCGACTTCAGTCCATTCGAGAAAAAGCTGGTAGGCACTAGCAACATAGTGTTTATAGGCAACTTCATAGGAGGGGTAGATATCGAGCACAGAACGCGACTTTTCCTTTTGCTTGCCATGCGACAACAGACGCTCTAGGTCAAGTTCATTTTTATGTAATCGCAATTCCACCAGTTCAGCCCTGACTTTGGCGATATGCGCAGCCCGCAAGGATATTTCATGCGCTTTTTTGTCTCTGCCGGCCAGATACCAGGCTTTGATAGCACGCCACCGTATTTTCGAAGCCTTTTCGTCGGACTCATCGGCTTTCTGCAGAAAAAAATCCGCCTGTTCTGAATCTGCAGCCATTTCCGCTTGCTCAGCTTTGCGCAAGTATTCCAGAGTGAACCATTCAATTGAACGCAATGAATTATCAAGTCGCTGTGCACCCAGCTGCTTATCGACATTGCTGTCAAGTCCGATCTCGACAGCAGGGAGCTGGCTTGATAAAAGAAGCAGAAAAACTGTAACCAATGACAACAGACGCATAAACACCGCATCACACAATTAACATAATGTTTTGCGATAATAACACGAGTCAGCCAAATCTCGACAAAATTGCTTCAAAGTCAGGCTTCCTGCTTCCAGAAACAAGCTGCAATTGTGGCTACCATACTAACCGCCGCTGCCAGGAGAAATAATACCCCTGACCCGGCACCCCAGAAATAGCCACTCAATAAGGCGCCTATTGCACTTCCCGCCCCGAAGCTGAGAGAACTGTACAACGCCTGGCCTCGTCCAGCGAGCCTGCCACCGAAAAATCGCCTAACCTGCTCAATCGCTACGGCGTGAAAAGCCCCAAAACTGAAGGCATGGAGACATTGCGCCAGCAGCAGCATCGACAGGTACTGAGGGAAAAGGCCAATAAGAAGCCAGCGCAGCGTGGTCAACACAAGGGATACGATCATGATGCATTTCAAACCCCATCGCGGCAGCAGGCGGTGCATAAACCAGAAAAGCAGGACTTCAGCAAGGACACCCACTGCCCAAAATATGCCAACAGCGACACTATCGTAGTGGTGGTTTTCCAGGTAAAGACTAAAAAAAGTGTAATACGGACCATGGGACAATTGCATAAAAAAACAGATAATGAAAAACAGATAAACCTTAGGCTGCCTGACAAGGGCAAACACGCCTTCAACGGAATCTGCCTGCAGATGTTCGCCATTGGGCTTTTCACTGACAAGCAAACTACTGAACCAGATACAAAACAGACCACCAATAAGAAGAATGGGGAATAAGGCAACAGAAAAAAGGTCAAAAATATAGCCAAGCCCTATAACAGCAACAATAAAACCGATTGATCCCCAAAGACGAATACGACTGTAGATTTCAAACTGACCGTGCAAATGCTCCAGTGTAATCACTTCAAACTGCGCCAGCACCGCATTCCAGAAGAAACTGTAGAGAAATACACTGAAGAGCAGCATCACCAGTGAATGTTGAAAAAAAACACCCGAGAAAGCCAGCATGGCAAAAAAGCTGCCCAGACGAATCACTCTGAGCCGCTCACCACTATAATCAGCCAACCACCCCCAAAGGTTGGGAGCAATAATTTTCGTGGACATAACCAGCGCCGAAATAATGCCAATCCATTCCGCAGAAT
>JAGRJA010000314.1 GCA_020443005.1 Pseudomonadales bacterium | reverse complement strand
TTCATCATATTATCAGTAATCGCAGTTACGGTTTCCGATATGGAAGGAGGCTGGAAATTATTATTGATACCATTAGCAGGCTTGACTTCCGCATTCACCATAATAATAACGAGATGCCGGGGAAAAGCATCTGCGGAAACATCTTCAAACCGGAATGAAAGCCTGTCCAGCATCGCATGCACACCTAGATTATCGGCAATACCGCCATCAACCAAATGCAAAAAAGGGTTCTGTTCTGCATCGCGATAAAGGCGAGCGATTTTTACCAACTCTTTCTGGCGCTCGGACAAACGACGATAGATATCTTCATTGTACAAGGCAGGCATGGCGCGATACGAACACTTGTCTGCATAATTTTTTAAAGGCACCGGTGGAAATAATACAGGCACTGCCGATGAAGCAGTAACTGCTTTTGCAACAGAGTAGGCGGACACATCTGAACAGATAAGATCAAAAAATTCCTGTGTATAACTAAAGCGCCCACCATGACTGAGTTCAGTTGCATTTATTTCAATAAATGCACGATTCTGCCGCAAAATATCTCCGATTTTTTTCCCACGAAAAATCGTTTTATCATAATAATCGGCAGCCATTTCTGTTCGGTTCCAGCCGCTGAAAACAGAGCTATACCAATACCCCGGGCTAATAATTTTTTTTAGCAAGGCGCTCTGAATACTTTTTTTCAGGAAATCCTTCTCATACCGCTCAAAGATTTCATCACCAAAAAGCCCGTAATAGGCAGCCGTAAAACTGCCGCCTGACACTGAGCTGATATAATCCACCTCATCCAGCAGGTTTCCCCTTTTCGGCAGGGGTGTACGGTGCAGCTCCTGTAGCACACCATAAGACAAGGCGGCCGCTCTGATGCCGCCCCCTGAAAAAGAAAGCAATAATTGAATATCGTTTTTCCGCCTTGGAAATTCGGCAGACCGGTAACCAGCACGCTTGGCTATATCCGGCACCGGATAATTCTCGGGGGGCAAAACACCAACACAAGAAACAAGAGGAAACAGTAAAACGAGCACCAGAATCTGGCGAATAACAACAGCCTGCTGAAAGCCCTTCAACTAATAAGCGCCCTTGCTGAAGAAGACAGCTTTAAATGTTCTTATCATGATATCGACATCAAGCCAGATGGACCAATTGTGAATATAGTAGGAATCCAGTGCTTCCTGCACTTCAATATCACCATCACTCCTCGCAGATACCTGCCAAAGCCCGGTAATGCCGGGTAACACACTGCGCCGAAGCTTTCTGAAGTCCGAACCAAAGCACTCAAGATGATAATGCGGAAACGGCCTTGGCCCTACAAGACTCAACTCACCACAAACCACATTGTACAACTGAGGCAACTCATCAAGACTGAACTTGCGTAAAAAATGACCGATTCCGGGAATAATACGAGGGTCATTTTTCAATTTGAAATACTGCTCCCACTCGGCCTTGGCCTGCGGATCCTCGGCTAGGAGCCTGTCAAGCCTTTCCTGTGAATCAGTATACATTGTGCGCAGTTTCCAGACTTTTATCTCCCGGCCATTCAAACCTTCGCGCACCTGGGCATAGAAAGGCGAACCTTTATCCGCCCTGCTCACGAACCAGGCCAAAAGCCCGATAATTGGAGCCACCAGAAGAAACAAAATCCACCCGACAAAAAAATCACCGGCTTTCTTTATCAGTTTATACCGGCGATACAAAAGATTATTGGATATTTCAAGCGCAAGAGTGCCTCCGAGATCACGCGCTGTCATCCATAACCGTCCCATATCGTCAATATTGGGAATAATGATAACTCTCTGGAAGGGCAGATGATCAACCCGGTAGCTGGAAAGACGATCACCGACATGGTCAGGTTCGGTAACGATCGCAATCCTGACTTCCTGAGCCACTTCCCTGATCAGCTTTTCATAGGCAGCAATTTCACTTTCACTTGATGTCTCTGGATCGCAGGGCGCAACAACGGTTTCAATTGGAATAAAACCCAAATCCCGGTCAGCTTCAAGAAGCTGCCTCACCTTGCCGGCCTGATCTGAATGACCAATAATAACAACCGGTTCACCCCACAAACCCATCTTCAACATCAAGGCTCGTCCAAGAGCATTGAGAATCGGCAGCAAAACTATGGCAAAACAGAAAGTCAGAATTAATATTGCCCAATGTGCATGACGGCTACCCGTACCAAACTCCCAGACCGTTATAATCGTAAAGACAGAAAAGGTGACAAGAGTGCCTCGACGCAATCGGTCTACATTGCTCAAGCCATAACCCGGATAAAGCCCAACAGCTGCATAGCCAACAAGAATCCCTACCAAACCAACCTGCACGGTCGCCCAAGGCACAAGATGCATCAGTCCGTTAAATCCAGGAGCTGCAACCAGTTTAAGGAAAAAAAAGGCCAACAGAAGGCTTACAGTGATACCGGTTGCGTCTACCAGCATCTTCAAACAGATAACTCGCAGTCGAGGCAGCAAGTAATTAATGATATCCATAAACAATTTGCCTGAAAGAATTTCAAGGTGTCGCATAGCTGAGACACAGGTTCAACGGCCATGCACTTGACAATGGGTTTTAAGTGATTCTATCACTCGACATTTAGCGGGTACAGAAGAGCCTTAGACAGCACACCCGTCAAGAACTGATCAGGCAAGCCCCTTTTTCACAAGGCCATCAAAATAGGCAATCGTTTTAACCAGACCTTCTTTCAGGGGAACAGAGGGTTCCCAGCCCAAATCACGCTTTGCCGTCGCGATGTCAGGCCGGCGTTGTTTTGGGTCATCCTGGGGTAAAGGCTTATTTACCAATTTGGACGAACTGCCCGTCATTTCAATGATCAGTTCAGCCAGTTCAATCATGGTAAATTCACCTGGGTTTCCGAGGTTCACTGGCCCGGTAATCTGCTTGTCGGAATTCATCAAACGAACAAAGCCTTCAATCAAATCGTCAACATAGCAGAATGAACGGGTTTGCCGGCCATCGCCATAAACCGTGATGTCCTCACCTTTCAGAGCTTGTATTACAAAGTTGGAGACAACACGCCCGTCCTTCGGGTGCATATTCGGCCCGTAAGTATTGAAAATTCTTGCAACCTTTATCTCCAGACCATGCTGTCGGTGATAATCAAAAAAAAGCGTTTCGGCACAACGCTTGCCTTCGTCATAACAGGAGCGGATACCGATAGGGTTTACATTCCCCCAATAAGACTCTGGCTGGGGATGAACCTGCGGGTCTCCGTAACACTCACTGGTTGATGCCTGAAAAACCTTGGCCCCTGTTCTTTTGGCCAGGCCCAGCATGTTGTAGGCACCCAGAAAACTGGTTTTCATTGTATGAATCGGGTCGTGCTGGTAATGCGGTGGTGATGCAGGACATGCCAGGTTATAAATTTCGTCAACTTCAAGCATCAGGGGCTCGGTGATATCGTGCCTTATCCATTCAAAGCGGTTACTTTCCATCAACGGTAATATATTTTCTTTCGTACCAGTAAAAAAATTATCAACACAGATAACTTCATGCCCTTCTTTCAGCAGACGATCACACAGATGAGAACCCAGAAAACCGGCACCACCCGTAACAAGAATTCTTTTGTGAAAAGAATAATCCATGAACTACTCCCCGGATAGACCCCGTCCTATACCAAAATATTTGAACCCGTACTCAGCCATGGACTGTGGCGAGTACTGATTCCTACCATCAAAAATGACAGGTGCCCGAAGCAGGTTTTTTATTTTATCAAAATCAGGATTACAGAAAGGCTTCCATTCGGTAACCAGCGCCATCGCATCGGCCCCTTCCAACGCATCATATTGATCGTCAAAAAATGTGATTTTTCCTTCCTCTACCCACTCAGCCGGAAGAGATCGTCTGGTCACATTCATCGAAATAGGGTCATGCGCCCGCACGCTGGCACCCGCTTTTATAAGTGCATGTATCAGCGTTAAGGCAGGCGCCTCGCGCATATCATCCGTTTCAGGCTTGAATGCAAGCCCCCAGATCGCTATAACCTTACCGCTCAGGGCTTCTCCGTAAAAAGCCGACATCTTCTGAAACAAGCGTTTCTTCTGCTCTTCATTGCGATCATCAACAGATTGCAACACAATTGCATCAATATCATTTTGTTTGGCCAGCTGAATCAATGCCTTCACATCCTTAGGGAAACAGGAGCCGCCGTAACCCGGGCCAGGGTTGATAAAATGGTAGCCTATACGCTTATCGGAACCGATTCCGATTCGAACACTTTCGACATCAACCCCAAGCCCATCGCACAACCTTGCAATTTCATTGATGAATGAGATTTTGGTGGCCAACATGGCGTTAGCCGCATATTTGGACATCTCCGACTCCCGGATACCCATATACAAGGTGACATCATGTTCCCGATGAAAGGGGGCATAAAGCTCTTGAAGCAGCAAGCGAGCCTGTTCACTTTCGGTACCTATCACAATTCGATCCGGGTTCATGAAATCCTTTATTGCGGCACCTTCTTTCAGAAACTCAGGATTACTTGCCACATCGAAATTGATATCACTCTTTCTTTTAGCCAATTCCTGGCTCACTATTGACTTGACTTTTTCAGAGGTTCCGACAGGCACTGTAGACTTGCTGACAACAACCGCATAATGATCCAGGTGTTGACCAATTTCGGCCGCCACGCCATAGACATACTGCATATCGGCGGAACCATCATCTGATGTGGGCGTTCCTACGGCGATAAAGATTACCTTGCAATCTTTCAAAGCATCCTTAAGTGAAGTGGTAAAGTGCAAACGACCCGCCTTCACATTGCTCAAAACCAGCTCTTCCAGACCTGGCTCAAAAATAGGTATTATGCCCTGCTTCAAACCATCAATTTTTTTTTGGTCTATATCAACACAAGTAACTGAATTACCCATTTCTGCAAAACAAGTCCCGGAAACAAGACCGACATAACCGGTACCTACAACAACTATTTTCACTGAAAAGCCCTACTTATTATGGAAGTGAAAGTGCGAACCTTGGCTAAAGATTCAAACCTGTAAAAATGCATTCGATTCTATAGTTTTAATCAATACAGCACAACATAACTCGATGACACCTTGAAAGGCGTCAGACTCAAATATACTTTGTTGCTGAGGAGAAAATTTTGCCAATCCCTTTCGGATCAAAGAGACTGCTCGTCAGCATCAGTGATCAGGCTGATAAAGGCGGGCATCCCCGGGTTCAAGACTGAAGAATTTCACCACCAATGGAAGAACAACGACCCCCGCTACCAAAATTCGCGTACTAAAAAAATCGTGGGGAAGCTGACAACCGAAAACGAACAATGATTATCCATAACAAAAAATGCCGACTACAGCTGATTTCTATAGTCGGCATTTCCAGGTAGGAAAAATTCACTCTGACAAGTATTGAGCTTGCGCTGCCTCTACAGCAACACCTTTTTTAATATCAGCGCCAATATGGCTCAGGGTCGCCTCGAGAGCACCAAGGCACATAAGAACATTCTTTGAGTTAGCTGCAAACCCCATAAGACCAATTCTCCACACCTTGCCAGCAAGCGCCCCCAACCCGGCACCAATTTCCAGACTGTAATTATCAAGCAAGGACTTTCTCACCAAAGCTTCATCAACACCCTCTGGAACAGATACAGCATTAAGCTGTGGTAGTCGCTCAGTTGACGGCACAACAAAGCTTAGGCCCATTGCCTCAATACCTGCTGCAAGTGCCTGGTGATTCATGGCATGTCTCGCCCAAGCTCTCTCAAGCCCTTCCTCCTCCAAAATAACCAGTGCTTCATGAAGGCAATAAAGCGCATTAATCGGCGCCGTATGATGGTATGCGCGTTTCGCACCCTCCCCCCAATAACCCATGACAAGATTCATATCGAGAAACCAGCTTTGCACCTTGCTTTTTCTGTTTGAAATAGCATGAACAGCTTTCTCGCTAAAGCTCACCGGAGAAAGGCCAGGAGTACAGGATAAACATTTCTGGGTGCCTGAATATATTGCGTCGATACCCCAACCATCAACATCAACCTCTACCCCCCCCAAGGAGGTTACAGCATCCACGATTGTCAAGCAGTTATGCGCCTGTGCCAATTTGCATAATTTTTGCGCATCAGACAATGCTCCTGTTGATGTTTCAGCATGTACAAATGCCAACACTTTTGCATCCTTGTTTTCCAAAAGGGCTTGCTCAACTTTTTCGAGGCTTACAGCTCTTCCCCAGTCATCCTGCACCATGATGGCTTGCCCACCACAACGCTCAACATTCTCTTTCATTCGCCCACCAAAAACACCATTTTGGCAAACAATTACCTTATCACCCGGTTCAACCAGATTAACGAAACAGGCCTCCATACCCGCAGAACCGGGGGCTGAAATTGGCAAAGTCAGCCGATTCTCGGTTTTGAATGCATATTGCATTAAGGCCTTGAGCTCATCCATCAAACCGATAAAAGCAGGATCGAGATGACCAATAGTAGGACGAGACATTGCCTCAAGCACGCGCGGGTTAACATCGGATGGACCGGGGCCCATCAAAGTTCTTACTGGGGGGTGGAAAGAGTTTGCCATCAATTAACCCTCAAAATTAGACACTTAAAAAACTGAAGATGTGGAATACAAAAAAAAACACCGGGAAAACCCGGTGCTCTAATATACAATATTATTTACTCGTCAGCTGACTCCGGCTCATTATCTTCAGGAGACTCGACAACAGGCCTGTCTACAAGCTCAACAAAAGCCATCGGCGCCTTGTCTCCTGTGCGGAACCCGCACTTCATGATGCGCACATAACCACCAGGGCGCGCTTCATACCTGGGACCTAACTCAGCAAAAAGCTTTCCAACTGCTTCCTTGTCTCTCAAACGATTAAAAGCCAGTCGACGATTCGCAACAGAGTCTTTCTTCGCCAAGGTGATCATTGGCTCGGCAAACCGACGCAACTCTTTAGCTTTTGGCAATGTTGTCTTTATCAACTCATGCTGAAGAAGAGATACTGTCATGTTACGAAACATGGCTTTTCTATGTGAACTATTGCGATTGAGCTGCCGCCCACTGTTACGATGACGCATAATTTTTACCTTTTAAAGTGCTATCACAGCAAGTTTCTTTATACACTACGCACTGACTTTTTCGTCTGTACGAAGGCTGGCAGGAGGCCAGTTTTCCAGACGCATACCAAGGGACAAACCACGAGAAGCAAGAATATCCTTAATCTCGGTCAGTGACTTTTTACCGAGGTTTGGCGTTTTCAAAAGCTCAACTTCCGTTCGCTGAATCAAGTCACCGATATAATAGATATTTTCCGCTTTCAAACAATTGGCAGACCTTACTGTAAGCTCCAGATCATCTACTGGTCGGAGCAACACGGGATCAAGCTCTTCCTCTTCCTTAACAGGACGCGACTCAGTCTGGCTTTCCAGATCGACGAAAACAGCCAGTTGCTGCTGGAGAATCGTCGCTGCACGCCTGATCGCCTCCTCTGGATCAATGGTTCCATTAGTCTCCATATCCAAAATCAGTTTATCGAGATCCGTACGCTGCTCAACGCGAGCATTTTCGACCGAATAAGCAATACGAACGACAGGACTAAATGTTGCATCAAGTTGCAAACGACCAATAGCTTTTGTTTCTTCATCAAAATAGCGCTGATCAGAAGGTTGATAGCCCCTTCCTCTTTCAACAGTCAGACGCATGGATAAATTTGCCTTGTCATTGATATTAGCAATCACATGATCGGGATTTGCAATTTTAATATCGCCTTCAGTTTGAATATCTCCAGCTGTCACACTACCAGAACCGGTTTTATGCAGCGTCAAAACAGCGTGATCTTTCCCTTCCATTGATATGGCTACAGATTTCAGGTTTAACAGAATTTCTATAACCCCTTCCTGTACACCTTCAATCGCGCTGTATTCATGCTGAACCCCATCAATTTCAACTTCAGTTATCGCACAACCTGGCATAGAAGAAAGCAAAATCCTTCTCAAAGCATTTCCAAGTGTATGGCCAAACCCGCGCTCAAGCGGTTCTAATGTTACTTTCGCATGTGTTGGGCTAATCTGTTGTACATCGATATGACGAGGAGTCAAGAGTTCATTAACTGTACTGGACATTGAAATACCTGCAACTTTTGGAGCAAATCTCTTATCGAGAATAAAGCTCAATGATTAAACTTTCGTTGATTTCAGAGGACAGATCTGAACGATCAGGAATATTTTTAAATTGACCTTCCATCTTGTTACTGTCCACGACGATCCACTCTGGCAAACCTCTCTGGGTTGCCAGCGATAGTGCAGATTGAACCCGCAGCTGTTTCTTGGACTTCTCTCTCACCGATACAACATCACCCGACTGAACCTGATAAGACGGAATGTTGACACATTCGCCATTCACAAGAATTCCCTTATGAGATATCAACTGCCGGGCTTCAGCCCTTGTTGAGCCAAAGCCCATACGATACACCACATTATCAAGTCGACACTCAAGCAATTGAAGCAGGTTTTCACCGGTATTGCCTTTTCTGCGTGCAGCTTCTTTGTAATAAAGCCGAAATTTCTTTTCAAGGACACCGTACATACGGCGTACTTTTTGTTTTTCCCGTAACTGAATACCATAATCCGACAGCCTGCCTGGTCGTTGACCGTGCTGACCTGGTGCAGTATCAGCCTTACATTTGGAGTCAAGAGCCCTAACACCACTCTTGAGCATCAAATCAGTACCTTCGCGTCGTGAAAGTTTACATGTTGGTCCAAGATACCTTGCCATAATTAAAACCTCTTACACTCTGCGTTTTTTAGACGGACGACAACCATTATGGGGAATGGGTGTCACATCGTTGATATTTGTGATTTTGTAACCACAATTGTGCAATGCTCTAACAGCAGACTCACGACCAGGACCAGGACCTTTAATTTCGACATCGAGATTTTTCAAACCATAGTCTTTCGCCATTTCACCCGCTCTCTCTGCAGCGACCTGCGCAGCAAAGGGTGTACTTTTTCTTGAGCCTCTGAAACCCGAGCCACCGGAAGTAGCCCAACTCAGGGTGTTACCTTGACGATCGGTAATCGTCACAATGGTATTGTTGAAGGATGCATGAACATGCGCCACACCATCTACAACCGTTTTTTTAACTTTTTTGCGGACTTTCGCTGCCGGTTTTGCCATTTGTATTCACTCAAAATTCATTTAATGTGTTGATAATTAACGCTTGATCGGTTTTGGTGGACCTTTCCGTGTTCGCGCATTTGTCTTGGTTCTTTGTCCACGAACCGGAAGGCTACGTCGATGACGAAGCCCTCGATAGGCCCCGAGATCCATCAATCGCTTGATATTCATATTGACTTCACGCCTGAGATCACCTTCAACGAGAAATTTACTGACTTCTGCCCGAACTTTATCGAGTTGATCTTCAGACAGATCACCGACCTTAACCGATTCTTCAAAACCAGACAGTTTACAAATATTCTTTGCTGTTGTTTTACCGATCCCATAAACATAGGTCAGAGAAACAACCATATGCTTGTTATCAGGTATATTCACACCGGCTATACGAGCCATTGACTACTCCACACTATAATTAAGAATACCATGCCACACAAAAAGGCGCAGAATACTATCCCCAGAGATTAAAAAAATCAAGCGAATTGATGAAATACCACTCACTAACCCTGT
>JAGRJA010000313.1 GCA_020443005.1 Pseudomonadales bacterium | reverse complement strand
TCTCAAGGCTGGACGCATGCAAAATTGTCTGGACATCAAAATGAGCGATTGCTTTATGACCAAATACAAGATTGCACTTCAATAAATCAACTCAGGCCAGGAATGGCAATTTCAAACACTGAAATTGGCGGATTAAACGAGAAAAATGTACCGTGTATAATAGGCTGTACCACTAAATCAAAGACAGATCTTGCCATAACCTGGTCAGATAATTTGCCAACAAATATCTCGATCAAGAAAAGTCTTGCAGGCCAAGCTTATTTAATTAAAACTTCCAGATTTATTGCTGGATATGAAGCACATTACAATACGAGTATAAGCACTGAAGTAAAAGAAGGATTGTTGTTGTTTTTTGGTGAACATTCTAAAACTCGTGATATTCTAGCGCAGTATCCTTCTGATAATGAGCAGGAGCAAAATTATCAGAAAAGAAAATCTCGTCTTACCTGGAATACATTAAGTAAATATAAAAACAGCGTTGCCAATGAAATGTTAAGTTGGATAAGCGGAAATATTGGAAATATCGCTGATTTTTGTTTCTCAAAAGGGTTGGCAAAAAACAGTGATGCTTGGGCTGATTATCTCTGGTGCAAAAACAGGTTGGGAGAACATGAAGTTGATGAATTATTTTGTATCAAGGATATAAGTCAATTGTGTTCTGAAAAATCAAATCTTGTCATCATTGGAAATCGAGGTGGAGGCACAACAATAAGACTGCCATTTGGTTTTGTCCAGTGGCACCAGGGTCAAATGCAATTCCACCACTGTTATAATGATATTCGCGGCTTGTTCATTTAAGGCGAAAGTGTCTGCAATGTACTGGAGGGCTGTGCCAGGTGGACCCCAAAAGCGGGAAGCGTTGATCAATGTATTTATGGTGTGGGTGTAGATTGATACTTAAAAAATGGCTAAAAGTTCTCATTTTCCGCTCTATGGTATTTCTTGCATTCTTTGGCTTGATCGGTTGTGTAAATCTTGATACATCTGCCAGGCAGGATTTTTGCGCGATTCAATCCCTGAAAGAAGTTGAAGGATTCTATGCGAACAAGGGGTCTGAGCGGTTAAGTGGTCACGATGTCTATCTTTCACAAATTTTCTGGTTAGGTCACCCGGATAAACTCAGAAATGAACACGAGAACATACAGAAGATTCAAATTCGCGAAGAAAAAAGTTCTTACTATGCAATGATAGAAGGCTCCGTTGAAGATAAAGTAAAGATTGATATGCGCCTGGAAAATGGCCATATAATTGTATTTTCAAGTGCTGATTTCTTGCCAAGTGCCGATGGTGGTGTCGTGGTGGGGCCTCAGTCGGTTAGCATTTGGCTTTATAAAGATTGTTCAGGTAATCTTGTTCTGCATAAACATGAATCCATCATAGGCCTGGTGTTTATGATTATGCCTGTATGGAATGAACGTGATCACTACTCAATCTTCAGAGCATTGCAGGACACTGTTAACGAGTAAGGCCAGTGGGCAAAACATTAGCCACAATGAGAGAAGTAGCAAATCATTGAATGCGATTTAAGTTTTTATGCCAAAGGAACTGCATTTGAAGATGGTGTCTATGCTTTACAGGCAAATTCGTTTTACTCATTTTCTAATGAAGTCTGATTTGACAATAAAGTAGAGGTTTCGAATGAGTCAATTTTCTATATTCAAAAAACTCTTTGCAGTATTAAGCACGGTTCTCATCCTTTCATCTGCCCATAGTGAAGATGCTGTTTCTATTGAGGTAGATGAGGCGCTGTATAAGGCGCTTAGGTTTGGCGCGAGCAGAACCGGGCCTGACAATGACAGTAAGATTGATTTTACATCTTACTCTGTTGTAAGCAGAGCGATTGCGGAGGACCAAAGAATTAATGAGGTAGAGTGGGAGCTTATCAAGTTAATGGACAAGGAGCAGGTCAATTTCGAGTTTTATAAAATTGACAGTAGCGGAAAAAGAGAGAAATCCATTTTTAGCGGAAGGCCTGATAACACGGCGAGAAAATATATGGTTGACAACCTGCTGTTGGGCGTGTCGATTTCGCTGTTTGAAAAACTATGGAACGACGATTCTCCCGAATCGATAGATACGCTGGTTGCTTTGTCGAAAAAAGATCAGCGATCTCATGTGGCGATCGTTAATCATATCGCCCGTAAATATATTGCGTATTGGATTGAAGTCAAGGATAGTAAAAACCAATACCAATATGCCAAATTGATGATGAGTAAGTATTTCTTTAATACAAATGTGCATGACAAGACAGTTAAGGCCGAATTAAAAAGCTTAAGTCGTGAAGCTGCCAATATGGCTGAGTTGTACATACAACAGGAGAAAATTACACCTGAGATACCCTCCTGGATTATGAAACCCTTCAACGAGCAATAGAACTTCCTTGATGGAAATGTATGTCGGTTTTCTATACGCCAAACACACTCACGAAAGTGTGAACTGTTTCAGCGGCTTTCTCTGCCATCATATTTTTGAGTGCTTCTGGGGTTGCTGGTCAGGGAGTGATAGGGCTGGATTGAGGGAGAGCTGGTGCATTGTAATCCCCCCTGATCCCTGAGCATCCCTTTCGACGATACTTCCCTTCAAGGATGCTTTCCGTTCTAATAGGGAAGTTCACGGCTTATGTAGAGTCGATAGAGCCATTTTTTTGCTGAATAGGCTTCCATTGGGCTTAAGGTCAAAGATAATGGAATACCAAATGACGCCTGAAGAATACTTCAGGAAAATCATCGAGCTGTATCATGATTCCAGGCAGCCGAAATATTACAATCCAAATATCAAGCGGGGGAGAAGTTCCTCGATATCCAGTGAGCTGGAAGACTTAACTGCGCTTTTTATTGCTTTGAATAACCCGAAAGTATGCGCTTATTACACTGATCAGCCGATAAAGTTTGAGGGCAGCACAACCAAATACCCCGATATCGTGATTCAGAACCAAAGTGGTTTGATTGAAAACCTGGTAGATGTGAAAACGGATATCGGTTGGAACAGAAATGGCATGTTTGCATTTTGTAAGGAATGGGAAAAACGCATCGAATCTGTTAAAGGCACAAATACTAAGTTCAGGGAAGGTGACACAAAAATATGGAACCAGGGGCGTTTTTCCAGGCGGCTTAAATATCACGTCATGATTGTTACGAATAAAAATTCCGGAAAATCACTTGAAAAGGATTACTTCAAAGTAAAAGAGCAATTTCGTAACATCCGTTTGTATATCCTTTCAGAGGGCTTACACCCCAATAACTATAAATTTTCATTGCCAGAAACCATGAGTAGAATTCAGATCAACCATCGTGAATTCAAGCGTTTTTTTAGTTGTATCAACAAGAGATAAGGCAATAGACAGCCAAAATGCGATAACCGGAGAACCAACCAATGCCACGCGCCAAAAAAGCCAAAGAGGTGAAGCAGGAGCCTCTCGAAAAACAGCTCTGGAAAGCAGCCGACAAACTGCGTAAGAACATCGATGCCGCCGAGTACAAGCATGTAGTGCTGGGCCTTATCTTTCTGAAATATATCAGTGATGCCTTTGAAGATGTGTTTGCCGAGCTCGAAGCAGAGCAAGCTAACGGCGCTGACCCGGAAGATAAAGATGAATATACCGCCCAGAATGTGTTCTTTGTGCCAGCAGAGGCGCGCTGGTCTTATCTGGTTGCGCGGGCCAAGCAACCGAAGATTGGCACCGATGTAGACAGCGCCATGGATTGTATAGAACGAGATAACCCCTCATTAAAAGGCGTGTTGCCCAAAGTCTATGCGCGGCAGAACCTCGACCCCACTGCACTCGGTGAATTGATCGACCTCATCGGCAACATCGCCATGGGTGATGCCAAAGCCCGCAGTGCCGATGTGCTGGGCCATGTGTTCGAATACTTTCTTGGCGAGTTTGCGCTGGCAGAAGGCAAGCAGGGCGGCCAGTTCTATACGCCGCGCTCCATTGTCGAATTGCTGGTGTCGATGCTGGAGCCTTATAAGGGCAGGGTGTTCGACCCTTGCTGTGGCTCGGGCGGTATGTTTGTGCAATCGGAAAAGTTCGTACAAGAGCATCAGGGCAAGATTGATGACATCTCCATCTACGGGCAAGAGAGCAACCAGACCACCTGGCGACTCGCCAAAATGAACCTGGCCATACGCGGCATAGATGCCTCGCAAGTGAAGTGGAACAGTGAAGGCTCCTTTCTCAAGGATGCTCACACCGATTTGAAAGCCGATTTCATTATTGCCAACCCGCCGTTCAATGTGAGCGATTGGAGCGGTGAGCAGTTGCGCGGTGATGCGCGCTGGACTTTCGGCACGCCGCCGCCCGGCAATGCCAACTTTGCCTGGTTGCAACATTTTGTGTTTCACCTCTCGCCACAAGGTAAGGCGGGTGTGGTGTTGGCGAAAGGTGCGCTTACCTCCAAAACATCCGGTGAGGGCGAAATTCGCAAGCGCATGATTGCCGAAGGCAACCTCATTGATTGCATAGTGAACCTGCCCGCAAAATTGTTTTTGAACACACAGATTCCCGCCGCCTTATGGTTTTTGAATCGTGCGCGTTCGGGTAAGCATCCGCACCCGAAAGAAATCCTGTTTATTGATGCGCGCAATCTCGGCCATCTTATCAATCGCCGCACGAAGGAATTATCCGCAGAGGATATTCAGAAGATTGCAGACACCTATCATGCGTGGTTGGGTTCTGATCAGGGTAAGGCCGACGCAGAAGCCCTGAGCCCTTATCAGGATGTTCCCGGTT
>JAGRJA010000312.1 GCA_020443005.1 Pseudomonadales bacterium | reverse complement strand
TAGTAATGCAACCACTTGCAGGGCGCCTTGAGGCGCCCTTTTTTATTTGCGTGGTCATGGTTTCTCGGCAATCACCACAGCTCGCATGGGTGCCGGGTGTCCTTCAAAGGTTTTGCTGTTGTCTTTCGGGTTCAGAAAATTCTTGAGCGAGTGAAATGTCATCCACTCAGTAGCGCGTTGTTCTTCCGTAGAAGTGATGTTGACATCAACCGTACGCACATTTTTGTAACCACATTTGCGTAGCCAGCTTTCAAGTGTGGCGGTTGAAGGTATAAACCAGACATTGCCCATCTTGGCATAGCGGCCTTCGGGTAAGAGACATTCACCTTCTGTGCCGTCGATGACCAGCGTTTCCAGAATCAGTTCACCGCCCGGTTTCAGGCAGTTCTTCAGCTCCAGCAAATGGTCGATGGGTGATCTTCGATGGTAAAGGACCCCCATCGAAAACACACTGTCAAATGCTTCGAGCTTTTCCGGCATATCCTGTATGCCGGCAGGCACAACCCATACACGCGGGTCGTTGATAAAATGCTGTATGGCGCGGTATTGCACGATAAAGAGCGGTGTCGGGTCGATACCGATGACAAGTGCAGCACCGGCGCCGGCCATTCGCCAACAGTGGTAACCGCTGCCACAGCCTACATCGAGTACGCTTTTGCCCTGGAGCGGGGCGATATGATTTTTTATTCGATCCCATTTCCAGTCAGAGCGCCATTCTGTGTCGATGTGAATACCGAAAACATCGAAAGGGCCTTTGCGCCAGGGGTGTAATAACTTGAGCGTTTGTTTGAGGGCTTGTTGCTGTTCGGCTGTAATATCTGCTGTTTTGCCAATGGTGATTCTGGCTTTATCCAGATCAATGTGTGAGGGTTTGAAGGGGGGCAGGGCTTCCAATGCCTGCAACCAGCGAGGTATATCGCCCCAGCGCCTGGTATTGAAGTTGGCGTCAATGGTTGCGGGCAGGTTTGCCAGCCAGGCCGATAGCCCGTGCTGCCCAAGTTGCCTGTAAAGTACATCGTAATTCATGCTGGACCGGACTTATTTGATGGCGATGATCGAGGCGAAATTGAAACACTGGAACCAGACATCCATGTTCGCAAAGCCCGCTGTTCGCAAGCGTTGGCGATGTGCGTCCAGTGTTTCCGGTATCAGTACCTTTTCCAGTGCACTGCGTTTCTGGCTGATTTCCAGTTCGCTGTAGCCGTTGGCTTTTTTGAATTCGTGGTGCAGCTCGATGTTTAAGCGGTTGAGGTGTTCATCTTCAAAACGAATTTTTTCAGAAAGCACCAGTATGCCGCCGGGTTGCATACCGCGGTGTATCTTGCTGATTATCGCCTGTCGCTGTTCGAGGGGGATGAATTGCAGGGAAAAATTGAGGACAACCACGGACGCGTTTTCAATCACACTATTTTCGATACGCTGGCAAAGCAACTGGCAATGGATTCCGGATGCCGGTTGTGCTGCAAGCAATGTCTGGCAGCGCTCAATCATCGCTTTGGAGTTATCAATACCAATCAGGGCGACATTTGATGAAGTAATTTGTTGTTGCATCGAAAACAGGGAAGCACCCAGTGAACAGCCGAGGTCATAAATATGGCTGTTTTCTGTTGCATAACGACGCGCCAGAACGCCGGTCATGGCGATAATGGTGCTATAGCCCGGAACTGAACGACTGATCATGTCGGGGAACACACTGACGACCTCCTGATTGAAGGCAAAATCGGCAATGCGATCTATCGGTTTTGAGAAAAGCTTGTCTTTCTGGTCTGTCTTCATGGAGGCGAAGTGTAACCTGTTATGGCTTGGGATTTAATCTCTTTCAAAGTACAACGGGCTTTGAATGAAAACCTGATGAAGGTTGACCTTGCGCCAAAGCCTGTCAGAATCACCGAATAATAATTTTTTGCCGAAAAGCCCGGGGTAATGTCATGCAGGCCAGGTTTCTGTTGCGCTTACTGATTCTCTACAGCCTTTTTTTGAGTATGTGTTCACTGGCTGAACCTTATGTGCCTGACGATTTGAAACCCTGGCAACAATGGGTGCTTGATGAACAGGATTATCTGGATTGCCCGCTCGCTGTATCCTCTGCTTTTTCGCTCAGACAGCAACGAGCTGCTGATAATGCAGCGAATTACAGTTGTGTATGGCCTGGGCTGCTAGCGCTGGAAGTCAACGAGCGTTCTGCCCGCTTCGAACTTGAAGCAGAATTGCTGAGAGAAGACTGGCTGTTTTTGCCGGGTGAAAAAAAATATTGGCCCGTGGAAGTTCAGGTTAATGGCAAAACGATGGCGGTGGCCTTGCGTCAAAATACCCCGGCTGTATTTCTGCCTGCAGGCAGTTACCGGATAAAAGGCAGAATCCATTGGGAGCAAATGCCGAAATCCTTGCAGTTGCCGGCGAGCACGGGTTTGTTGCAATTCAGTTTGAACAATGTTCGTCAGCAGACCGTCAATCGAGATATTTCAGGGCGCTTGTGGTTTGTTGAGCAAGGTGGTGTTTCACAGGAAAGCCGGCAGCACGATAGTCTCGATCTGGATGTGTTCCGGAAAATAGTCGACGATGTGCCACTGTTGATTGAAACCCGTGTCCGCTTGACTGTTTCGGGTTCCGACCGGGAATTACTGCTTGGTCGTTTTTTACCCGAAAACAGTGTGGTGCAATCCTTGCAGTCAGCCTTGCCTTCGCGAATAGAAAAAGATGGGCGCTTGCGAGTGCAGGCAAGAGCCGGAGTCTGGTGGCTGACCCTGATCTCGCGTTTTCCCGCTCCACAAAGCCAGTTCACCATTGATCCGATGGATGAGGCATGGCCAACCCAGGAAATCTGGGTTTATCAGGCAGATCGCAGTTTGCGTACTGTCAAAATCAGTGGCGCTGTTTCGGTAGACCCCGCCCAGGTGGAGTTGCCTGCAGAATGGCAAACCTATCCGGCCTATTTGATGGATAAAAGTGCTGTGCTTCAACTGGCTGAAGAAAGTCGGGGTGATGTTGCACCTGCGGAGAACAATCTCGGTTTGCAGCGCAACATCTGGATGGATTTCGATGGCGGGGGTTTAACCATCAGGGATGATATCACCGGTGAAATGAATCAGGGGTGGCGTCTTTCGATGTCGCCGGGTTATGTGCTAGGTCGGGCTGAATTGAATGGGCAGCCGCAGTTAATTACTACCCTGAAGTCAGAAGAAACTCCCGGTATCGAGTTGCGGGAAGGGCAGCTTGAGTTAATGACGGTGAGCCGTTTTGAACTGAAGCCCGAATTTTTTGGTGGAGGTCTGGGAGGAATGAGTGCTACCGGATGGGAGCATCCCTTCTCATCCCTTCATGCGGTACTTCATTTGCCGCCGGGCTGGCGCCTATTACATGCCGGTGGTGTCGACCGTGCCTATGGTTCCTGGCTGGAAAACTGGGATTTGCTCGATATTTTTCTGTTGGCGATTATTAGCGGCGCCTTTGGTCGTTTATTCGGATTCAGATGGGGTTTTATAGCCGGGCTCACACTGATTGTGCTTTTTCATGAGCGTTACGCGCCTGTTTTCATCTGGGTGGTTATCGCGGTTTTATTTGCTCTGTTAAAGGTGATACCGGAAAATTCGTTCAGGCGTTTTTTACAATATCTTTTGTATACATCGCTCGCTGCAATGGTGGTGCTGGTATTGCAATTCAGCATCGATCAGCTGCGGCGCGGTATTTATCCGCAATTGGAACACGCAGGCTCTATTACCGACAGTTACAGCATAGGCCTTAGCCGGGGAAAAGCCGAATCACCCGCGACACTGGCACTTGAAGAAAAGCGCGAACATGAGAATCAGCCACTGCGTTCAATGAAATCGAAAGAGTCTTTTCTTGTTATGGATCAGGCAGTCGTTTCACAGGAACGCGACAGCATCAAAAAAGGATATGATCCGGATGCCAGAATACAGACAGGGCCGGGGCAACCTCACTGGGGCTGGAACCGCTTTACCCTGTCATGGAGTGGGCCGGTTTCATCCCGTCAGCAATTATCCTTGTACCTGATGCCACCGGAGTTCAGTCGACTGTTTCATTTTCTTCGTGTATTCCTCCTCGTTTTCCTGTGTGCAGGCGTATTGAAAGGCTCACTACAGGCTTATCTTGATCACCGGAAAATAACGGCAGGGCTGAAGAAAGCAGCAAGCAGCAGCGTTTTATTGCCGGTGTTAATGGTTGCCGCCTTGTCGACCTTATTGCATTCACCAGTAGTCAGGGCAGATTTTCCCTCTCCTGATATGCTGAGCGAATTAAAGAACAGGTTGTCGAAACCGGCGGCCTGCTTGCCAGACTGTGCCAGTATCCAGTCTGGCAGAATTGCGATTGAAGGTGATTCGCTGAGAATGGATCTTGATATTCATGTGCTGGCCTATAGCAGCGTGGAGTTGCCGGCCCAGTTGAACCAGTGGTTGCCCGACAGTGTGTTAGTTGACGATCGTTTGGTAACGGCCTTGCGTCAGGAAAATTCAGGCCAGTTGATGATTGCCTTGCCTGAAGGGGTGCACAGGGTTGTTTTGCGCGGGGCGGTCAATGGCGAGCAGTTTCAGCTGCCGTTTACAGCGCCGACCTTCAATCTGGGTGTTATTGCCGATGGTTGGCAAGTAAGCGGGCTGGTTGATCGTCAGGTTTCTGGTGGCAATTTGCAGTTCTTGCGAATCAGGCAAAAGCTGCCGGAACAGGAAGGCAAGCTGAAAAAACTGGCCGCTGACCCGATAGAGCCTTTTGTTGTTG
>JAGRJA010000024.1 GCA_020443005.1 Pseudomonadales bacterium | reverse complement strand
TTTCATGATTCCGTATGACAAACACAACACGCATAACCGTTTTATCTTCCTCGTTTTCAACACCTTTCTACCACCAGCCATTGCGGGTGACTGCAAATAGCCATTTGCACCAGGATCGCTCTCTGTCGGACCGGCAAAATTCTAACCGCTAAGACGCTGCCAAGCCAGAAACTTGCGCAGATTGCCTTTCATTGGTCACGATGAGAGCTGCTCCAGCTGTTCGGAAACCTCAAGCCATTCTTCTTCACTTCGCAGCAAACCCAGCTTCAGCTCGCCCTGCTCCTTTAGCAAAAGCGCCAGCTTTTCCTTGTTATCTGCCTCATAGAGACCGGGTTCCAATAAAATTTGCTCCAGTTCATGCAAGCGCCGGCTGGTTTTTTCCATCGCCTTTTCCAAAGTTTTCATTTCATCCTGCAAAGGCTTGAGGCTGGCACGCAGGCGAGCAGCCTGTTGCCGCTGGGTTTTCCGATCAGGCTGGCCATTTCGGGACGGTGCGGTTACCGCTGCTTCTGTTACCGATGCTGCGAGCAAGGCCGCTTCGTCTTTACCGGTTTTGCTGTTAACAATGTAACCCACCGTCCTTTTATTGTTCAGCAGCCATTGCCTGTAGGTATCAAGATCGCCGGCAAATTCCTCGACCTTGCCCTGATCGACAAGAAGAAACTGGTCTACGGTATTTTTCAACAGATTCCGGTCGTGGGAAACCAGTACCAGCGCCCCTTCATACGCTTGCAAGGCCACCGTCAGCGCATGGCGCATTTCAAGGTCGAGGTGATTGGTCGGCTCATCCAGCAACAAGAGATTGGGCTTTTGCCAGACAACCATCGCCAGTGCCAGTCGCGCTTTTTCACCACCGGAAAAATGCGTTATCGGGTCGAGCGCCTGATCCCCGTGAAAATCAAACCCCCCCAGAAAATTGCGAATCGACTGCTCGGTAGCCTTGGGGCTGATACGCTGAAGATGCAACAGCGGGCTGGCCGAGTCATCGAGTGCGTCAACCTGGTGCTGGTCAAAATAACCCATCGCCAGATGCTGGCCCACCACTCTCGCGCCGCTCATCAGCGCCACTTTGCCGGCCAACACCTTGATCAGGGTAGACTTGCCGCTGCCGTTGGCGCCCAACAAACCCAAACGCGACCCGGGGTAAATACCCAGATTGATTCGGGAAAGAATGGTCTTGTCACCATAGCCTATTTGACCATCGTCTATCCGCAGCAGTTCGCTACCGGTTTTCTCCGGCGCCGGAATACTGAAACTGAAAGGTGAATCGATATGTGCTGCCGAGATTTCTTCCATGCGCTCAAGCTCTTTCAGGCGGCTCTGCGCCTGCCTTGCCTTGGTTGCCTTCGCCCGAAAACGCCTGACAAAATTCTCGATCTCCTGCTTGCGGCGTTGCTGCTTCTCAAAAGCAGCCTGCTGCTGGGCCAGTCGCTCTGCTTTCTGTCTTTCATAGGCAGAATAGCCCCCCTTGTAGAGGGTGACTTGCTGCTGTTCGATAGCGACAATGCTATCGACAACAGCATCGAGAAAATCCCGATCGTGGGAGATCATCAATAATGTGCCTTCATAACGCTTCAGCCATTGTTCAAGCCAGAACAGGGCATCGAGGTCAAGGTGGTTGGTGGGCTCATCCAGCAATAGCAATTCGGAAGGACACATCAGTGCCTGAGCAAGGTTGAGGCGAATACGCCAGCCACCCGAAAAGGAGGACAGCGGGTTTTCCAGTTCGTGCATGGCAAAACCCAGGCCCAGCAAAAGTGCTTCTGCCCTTGAGCGCGCTGTATAGCCATCGAGTTCATCGTAACGCTGGTGGAGGGCGGCCAGCTCATGCCCTGTTTGCTCCGTGTAGGGCTGCTGTTCCAGTATGTCCAGACTGCTTTCAACCTGTCGCAATTCGCTGTCCCCATCCAGCACATAGTCAACAGCCGAACGGGAAGAGGCCGCCACTTCCTGCGCCATATGAGCAATACGCCAGCCACCGGGCACATTCAAATCCCCCGTATCGGGAACCAGCTCGCCTGACAACAGCTTCAACAGGGATGACTTTCCGCAACCATTAGCGCCCACCAGGCCGATTTTTTGCCCGGGGTAAATCGCAAGCGTAGCCCCGTTGAACAGGGTTTTTACCCCGCGCTGCAGGCCGACATCAGTGAAGTTAATCATGGGCGGGCATTGTAAGGCTTCGACACGCTTTTCACATCCTGAATCTGCCGGCCTTTATCGCCATTTTTTCTATTTGTCGTCGCTTTCTCTACACTACAGCCTGTACCGCGGGTATTATTCATCCGATTTCGCGCTTTCCAGTCACAAGAGAACCGTCATGCCAATTGATATCAGCCCTTTTTGTCTGCCCGATGAAACGGCCATCATTATCACCGAATGCCAGAATGCCGTTTTAGGTGCCAACTCCCCCCTTAAGGGCCTGGTTGCTTGTGTCGAACAAAATGGCATGCTGGAGAATATAGCCCGCTTGCTGGAGCAAGCCAGACCGAAAAACATACCCGTGTTTCACTGCACGGTGGAACGGCGCGAAGACGGGTTTGGCGACCCGCTCAACACGCCGCTGACACTGATGATGGCAAAACATGGCGGTGCCAGCGCCGGCATGGCAACCGGTTCGGAAGGTGCCCGCATCGTTGATGCACTGAAACCGGCGGCAACCGACATACTCATGCCGCGCCTCTACGGCATGACTTCATTTCACGAAACCGGGCTCGACCACTTCCTTCGCAACAGCGGTATCAAAAATGTGATTATTTGCGGGGTCTCACTCAACATTGCCGTCATTGGTGCAACCATTGAAGCCGTGAACCGGGGTTACCGTGTACTGGTTCCTGCCGATTGTGTGGAAGCCGATTCTGCCGAATACAAAGCAGCCATTCTGAAAAACAGTTTGCGCAGCCTTGCTTTTGTAACCGACAGCCAGACGATCATCTCTCACTGGTGTTGAACTTTTCTCAAACAGCCCGGCGCCGTTTGACAGTGAACATTGCCGACACTAGCATGGTCGCCAGATTTTTCAGGACAATTTTCTCATGACAGAATTCACAACATTGAATTTTGAACGCCTTGATGCCTTTGCACGCATCACACTCAATCGCCCCGATGCCGCCAATGGCATGAACATGGCAATGGGCCGGGAATTAAGGGCAGTAGCCGCCCAGTGCAAAAATGACTCAGACATTCGTGCTGTCATTATTACCGGCGCAGGAAAAATGTTTTCGGCCGGTGGCGATCTCAAGGCCTTTGCCGCTTATGGTGACGAGATTGGTGCCGCCATTCTTGAGCTTGCCAATCACCTTCATGCTGCCATTGAGGATTTTTCCGGGCTCAAGGCGCCTGTAATAACAGCCATAAACGGCATGGCGGCCGGTGCCGGCTTTAGCCTGGCTGTTTGCAGCGATATTGCCCTCTGCGCCGCAAGTGCAAAATTCACCATGGCTTACACCGCAGCAGGCCTGTCACCGGATGGCGGAGCCAGTTACTTTTTACCACGACTGATCGGCTTGCGTCTCACCCAGGAGTTGATGCTTTGCAATCGTCGTCTATCTGCCGAAGAAGCCCTGCAATACGGTTTGGTCACCCGCGTTATTGACGATGAACACTTGCAGGAAGAAGCGCTCAGCCTTGCCAGACAACTGGCAAACGGGCCGACCAGGGCCTTCGGTGCGGTCAAGCAATTATTGCGCGACAGCCATGACAACAACCTTCATCATCAGCTTGCCGATGAAGCAGAAAGCATCTCCCGCCTGTCGACAAGCCACGACGGACAGGAAGGCATCCAGGCATTTCTGGAAAAAAGGAAGGCCGTATACAAGGGGCAGTAAAATCACAGGGCACAGGGCTGTTTCGTGTCGGGGTTTCAAACACGATTGACGAACCAGAAGTGACAGGGTGGCGAGCTAAAACCACACAGCACCTTTGGCAATCACTTGTAAAATGCGTGCAACAAGTTGCATGAATAAAACTTTACAGCTTATGCAGGGTAAAAAGTATGAGGAACACTCTCGATTTTAGCGGTAAATCCGTGATCATCACTGGTGGGGGCAAAGGTGTCGGGCTTGGCATTACCCGCCGTTTTCTGGAAGCTGGCGCCCGGGTATTAATTTGCGGGCGCAGCGAACTTGAACAACTCCCCTCGGTTAACGGCAATCAGGCTCATTTTATTGCCGCCGATGTTCGCGATGTCGAACAGGTCAACAAGGTTGTCGAGCGCGCGGTCGAATTGTTCGGTCGGCTGGATGTACTCGTGAATAATGCCGGTGGCGCACCTTACACCGATGCCGCTACTGCCTCACCCCGTTTTTCGGAAAAAATCATTGCCCTTAATCTGCTGGCCCCACTCAACTTTGCCCAGGCTGCCAACAGGGTGATGCGGGAGCAGGCTGAAGGTGGCTCGATTATCAATATCGCCAGCGTTTCAGCAGTGCGACCTTCGCCAGGCACCGCGGCCTATGGTGCAGCAAAAGCAGGTTTGCTCAACCTCACCACCTCTCTGGCGGTTGAGTGGGCACCAAAAGTCAGGGTAAACGCTGTCACTTGTGGCATGATCAAAACCGAGCAGGCTCATCTGCATTACGGTGATGAGGCCGGTATCAAAGCCGTAGAAGCCACTGTGCCTCTGCAAAGGCTGGCCGCACCGGAAGATATTGGCGATGCTTGCCTGTTTCTTGCCTCGCCCCTCTCCAGTTATGTTTCCGGTGCCAGCTTGCTGGTTCACGGCGGCGGAGAAAAACCGGCTTTTCTTGACGCCGGCAATGCAGGCAACTAATCAACCAAACGGAGAAACCCATGAAAAAACTGTTTTTGATTTCCACACTGATGCTTTTTTGCACCGCCTGTTCGCCCGAGGTTGGCAGCGAGAAATGGTGCGCCATGATCAAGGAAAAACCCAAAGGCGACCTTAGCGCCAACGAAGCCAGCGACTTCGCCAAGCATTGCCTTTTTAAATAGCGGCCCTGTTGCCCGGGCAAGTCCCAGCCTGGAAACTATCGCTTCATGCCCAGCAATAGCCGTTGTCGTGGAACAGCAACGGCTATTCAGCCTTTCTACCAGAACGCTTCCCGACCAGACAGAAAAACAACATACCCTAAAATATGTAACTGACCATCTGACCGAAATCTGTTACCTGCCCTGAGACGATTTGTCACATCCCGACACACCTTCATTTCTTTAGAATACCGCTCTTTTGCAAACGGCTCTGGAGGATGTATGCCCGGAAACTATTTTTTACCGCTTTTTTGTCTGGGAATATCTGCCTCAACTGCACTTGCAGACCCTTTATTAGACGCTGCTTCGGATGTGCAAACCATCGTCATCACCGGTGGGTCTATCGACCATCTGGGTGCAAAGCCTCCCGCATTATCTTCAGCTTCACCGGCTGCCAGCAGTGATACAGCCAGCCTTCTGGGCAACACACCAGGCGTGAGCCTGCAAGGTGCCGGTGGCGTTTCGGGTTTGCCGGCTATTCACGGTCTTGCTGACGACCGTCTGCGCATCAAGGTTGATGGCATGGATCTGGTTTCAGCCTGCGCCAACCACATGAACCCGCCGCTATCCTATATTGACCCTGCACAGGTCGAGCAGATCGAAGTCTATGCCGGTATTGCTCCGGTCAGCCTGGGCGGCGACAGTATTGGCGGAACAATCGTTGTCAAATCGGAAGCTCCGGTTTTTGCCGGATCTTCTGATGAACTGCTTCGCACTGGCAAGCTATCCGCTTTCTATCGCTCTAACGGCAATAGCACCGGTGGCAATATTGCTGCGACACTCGCTTCTGAAAAGCTGAGCCTGCACTATACCGGCACAACAGCGCAATCTGACAATTTTGAAGCCGCTGACAGTTTCAAATTATCAGGCAGTGCAGCGCCCGGAAGGGGCTGGCTGGACGGCGATGAAGTCGGCTCGACTGCCTATAAAACAAACAACCAGTCCATCAATATCGCCCTTCAACACGCCTATCACCTGCTGGAGCTACGCTTTTCGGAACAACACATTCCCTATCAGGGCTTTCCCAACCAGCGCATGGATATGACCAATAACCGGGGCAAGGCTTTCAACCTGCACTACCGCGGTGAATATGACTGGGGCATGCTGGAATCGCGAATCTATCACGAACGGACTCGCCATCGCATGAACTTCGGTGACGACAAGCAATTCACATATGGCAATGCACCCGGCATGCCCATGGAAACCCTTGGCAAAAACACCGGCGCCATACTGAAGGCAGATATCCATCTACACGATAAACACATGCTGCACACCGGGCTGGAATACCAGCGCTATCGACTGGACGACTGGTGGCCACCATCAGGCACCGGCATGATGATGTCACCCAATACATTCTGGAATATTCGTAACGGTGAACGCGTCCGCTACGACGCCTATCTCGAACTTGAATCGTGGTGGGACACCCGCTGGCAAAGCTCGCTGGGTATGCGAAGCGCGAATGTGAGAATGGATAGCGATGATGTTCAGGGCTATTCCAACACTAACGGCATGGGCATGATGACACATAATTACCTGGCTGAATCAACAGCATTTAACCAACGCAGTCATCAACGCAGTGATCACAACCTGGACATCACTGCCCTGCTGCGTTATGAAGCCAGTCACTCACACAGTATAGAAGCCGGTTTCTCCCGCAAAAGCCGCTCCCCGAATCTCTATGAGCGCTACAGCTGGTCTACCAGCGGTATGTCCATGCGCATGGTCAACCTCGTCGGCGATGGTAACGGCTATGTCGGCAATCTGGATCTGAAGCCCGAAACAGCACATACCCTGAGCCTGACCGCCAGCTGGCACGACCCACGGCGAGCGAAATGGTCTGCAGAGCTGACACCTCATATTTCCTATATTGATGACTTTATTGATGCCGAGCGCTGCATCAGTGCCAATGCAAACTGCAATGCTGCCAGCCTGACAGCGACCCGGCAGTTTGTCTATTTACGCTATGCCAATCATGACGCGCGTTTGTACGGCATGGACTTAAGCGGTTTTTATCTTCTCAACGAGGGTCAGAACAACAATGGAAAACTGGTCATCAAGGGTATGGTTTCATGGTTGCGAGGCAAAAACCTTACCACGGATGACGGCCTGTACAACATCATGCCGCTCAACCTGAAACTCGCCCTTGAACATGACAAAGGGCGCTGGCACACCGTACTCGAAAGCGAGCTTGGCGCTTCAAAATACAGAACCTCGGAAATGCGTAACGAACTGAAAACTGACGGTTATGCAATCTTCAATCTGCGTACCCGTTACACGCTTTCACAATGGTCGTTTGATGTCGGCATCGACAACCTGACCGACAAATTCTATAACCCGCCACTGGGCGGTGCTTATGTCGGCCAGGGCACAACAATGTCCGGAACGGCTGTGCCTTATGGCATCGCTGTTCCCGGCATGGGGCGCTCGTTTTATACAGCTGCAACTTTCCGCTTTTAAAAAGTTCCACCTGAAAAACCGGCTGCGACAGATTAAAGAAAGGACAACTGAAACCCAAATGCCGCTACAACAGCCGCTACAACAAGAAAGCACCTTCTCACGGTAGCGGCTTTTTTGCAGAGAAAACATCAGCCCTGGCATCATCTCACGGCTGCCCCGACATCACTTTTGCAGCGGGCAGGTATTGAAGCCGAACAACTTGTAAAGCGGACAAAAACCCAAGGCACCTGTCAACAGGGGAACAATACCGACAAGCCCAAACAGGGATTGAGGGCCAACCACCACCAGACTCAACAAAATCAAACCAGCAATAATGCGAATAATTCTGTCAATTTTTCCTTCATTTGTTTGCATCACACTAACCCTCCGGTTTTCTGTAAAAGACAGGCATCAGTATAGTTCCCACAAATACCGGTACTGTTGACTTACATCACCAACGCCATAACAAAGTCAGTGCGATGTTTTCCTCTTCGGCACTTGCCCGCCAGCCTGCCCACTGCGAGCGACTGGCCTGATAACTTTTCAGGCGAACATATTCCAGACCAAGCTGCAGGTAATCATTGAGCGCATAATGCCAGGCAAGCGTCACCGAATCACCGTTACCATCATTATTATCGAAGGCATTTCTGTCGCGATCGACCACATCAAAAACATCGTAACGCACACTCAGGCCGTGTCGGCTTCCCTGCCAGTTTAACAGTGCAAACCAGGCATCAAAGTCTGCATAAACGGCTTTTGCATTGCCCATTTCGGTGCTGCCTCGCAACCACTGACTCACAAACAGCCAGCTATCGTCGAAGGCATATTGCCAGGCTAGATGACTGAAACGGGTGTGCCAGGCATATTGGCCGTGATGAAACTCCACAGGGTCGGCGCGATTATCATAATAATAGGCGCGGAACTCGCTGCGATTATCGTGTGTCCAGTGTACGCCACCATACCAGCCCGTCCGGCCATCGATCTCACGGTTAGGCTCAACCCAGGCAGGCTGCAGCGCCAGCACCCCGGCTCGAATACTCGGGTAATTGGCAAAATCAACACGCTCGCCCAGCGAGGTTTGCAGGTTGTGCACGGCAAAACCCCGCCAGGCAAGCACTGTTCCCAATGCATCATTCCCCTGAAAAACACCGAAAACAGCTTCAAGATCATGGCTGGATGCAAACAAGCGCCCTGGCCTTTTAACAGCAATTTCAAGACCTCTTGCTTTCAACTCTTCTGCAAACCAGCTGTTTATTGCCGAGAAATTTTGTGTATAGGGCGATGTCCATGCCGTGTCGGTGTTTTCCAGCGACATTGCCGGATAGAACCAGCCCGCCCGGGCACTGAAGCGATAGCCGTTTACCGGCAAGGGTTTCCACGCCACCCAGCCTTCCGTTGCACCAAAACCTGCTTCCGGTCGACGATGCCACTGTGTGTTGATGTGCATTGACCAGTCGCTGTCATTATGTAAATCGATACTCGCGTATTGCGGCCCCAGCCAGAAATCATCGTTCTCGTGATGTTCGAGCTGCCCTGTTCCTCCTTCAAACCAGGGGCGCAGGTAACGCGGGTTGTCCCGTGTATCAACAAGAGCAAGCTCACCCCTGATATCCAGATCCAGCCAGCGATTGATTTCAGCGGCATGAACAGAGTGCGGCCACAACACAGAGAGCACACTCAACAGCACAAGGCTGGAGGTTAGTTTTATGGCAGGTATCTTTATGGGCAGCATCTTTTCAACAAACATGGCGCGATATCCGAATAAGCATCGACAAGTTTTCCTATTTGATATAGCTTAACAAGGTGACTTGCATCGGCCTATAAGTTTATCAGGGGTAAGCTCATTGAAAGGTATTTCCAGCAACCATCATCAAACGACAGGAAGTCGGCGTCTATCTCTTGCGGGCTTTTGCTTGCGTTTGATGTGCCTGCTTTTTGCTTCAGTGTGTCTCCCCTGCCTGACCCTTGCCGCGCAACTCTCCTTTCAGGTACAGGATCAACAGGGTGATGCACTCCCCGATGCGGTGATTGAACTGCGTTCGGAAAAACTCCTGCCTCACACAACCGTTCATGGTGAAATCACCCAGCAAAACCTGACTTTTGTACCCTGGGTATCGGCCGTACAAAAGGGCACGCTTGTTGAATTCCCCAATCGGGACAAAACCCGCCACCATGTTTACTCATTTTCAGCACCCAAGGTCTTTGAGCTGAAACTGTATGCCAACACACCGGAGAACCCCGTACTTTTTGACCAACCCGGCATTGTGGTACTCGGTTGTAATATTCACGATCACATGCAGGCCTATGTGTATGTTGGCGAATCACCCTTTCTTTCGGTGTCCGATGAAGCCGGGAACATTACTTTTGACAACCTGCCCGAAGGTCAATATCAAGTCATGCTCTGGCACCCCTGGCAAAACAAGGAAAGCCAGCCACAAACAATCACGGTAGACAGCGATGTTCGAACAGCACATTTTGTTATCGACATCAGTAAACAGAGCAAACCGGCGCCACCCAGGCGCGGCTTTGGCAAAAACTACCGATAGCGAGTCAGGGCAAACACCGATGTTCAACAGCTTCAGATCCCGACTTATCACCGTTCTGGTTTGCCTGATGATGCTGGTACAACTTGCCACTGCCTTCGCCTCCCTGAGTGCAATGAAAAAAGAAAGTGAACGCCAGGGCAAGGCTGCGCTCGATGTCGCCAGTAATGTGTTTGCTGAAACGCTCAGCAACCGCGCTGCGCAATTAATTACGGCCGTCAAGATCCTCACCGCCGATTTTGCCTTCAAGCGTGCTGTCGCCACCCAGGAAAAATTCACTGTTGAATCTGTTCTCGAAAATCACGGCAACCGTATCAATGCCGATCTTTCCTTCCTGCTTTCGCCAGAAGGCCGATTGCTGGCCAGCACTCTGTCGATTCCGGAAGGCTTCAGCAGAATTGACGACATACTGCTAAAAGCCAAACAAAAAGGTACAGAGGGTTTGACGGTCATCGTTGAAATTGACAAAACAGTTTATCAACTGGTGCTGGTACCGGTACGCGCCCCCACGACCATTGCCTGGGTCGGTATGGGCTTTGCACTGGATGAAGCACTGGCGCAAGAGGTGAAGAACATCACCGGCCTCGATGTCAGCTTTGCCATTTCCGCACCTCTGGAAAAGGGTGACCCTGAGACATCTGACGAACGCCTTCAGGCAGGGAAAACAGTTTCAACACTTAATGACGAAATCATCAGTTCGGTATTCTCGCCGTTTGATCAAATGGATATCCACAGCAAGGATGCCATCTTCAGCGAGGATGAAGCTTATCTGTCGATGTTTTTTGCGTTGAATGAACCACAGCAGGACAATAACCTGACAACCCAAAACCGGCTTTGGGCCATCCTTCACCTGCCTTTTGAACCCTGGTTGCAAAACTTCCGCAATACCCGTGCCCAGCTGATTATTATTTTCGCCATCACACTGATTCTGGCAATCACCCTCGGCTGGTATGCCACCAAAAACATGACCCGACCCATCATGAAGCTGGTTGCCTATGCCAATCGCATCGGGCAGGGCAAATCAGGCAAACCGCCCAGAATCAACATAGATGAGCTTGGCATTCTTTCGCAAACACTGACCGACATGCAAAAAAACATCGAAACCCGTGAGCAGGAATTACAGTATCAGGCCAACCACGATGGTCTGACCGGCCTCGCCAACCGGGTAGCGGTTGAATCCTACCTGCAAAAACAGCTTCCCCGCGAAAATGGCTGCCTGGTTCTGGTGAATATTCGCCAGTTCAAAAACATCAACAGCATGCTCGGTTTTGACAATGGCGACCAGTTACTCTGTGAAGTGGCCCTGCGATTGCAGACAATAACACCCGCTCCTGAATTGCTTGCCAGGCTGGGCGGTGATGAGTTCCTGCTGATTTTCAGCGATGACATGCCACCTGACAAAATTAAAAAAACACTTGCCCCACTCGACACGAAGTTTCTTTTATCTGATTCAAGTTTGCATCTGCGCACCAGTATCGGCATTCTGCCTTTCGATATTTCGCATCACGATGTCAATGACATCATGCGTCGCATCGACATTGCCAATCATTCCGCCAAGAACCACAGCGACGGTATTACCGTCTACCAAACCGGAGAAGACGAAAACTACCAGCGGGAACTCACCATCATCCGCGATTTACAGGGTTCACTCGACAACAATCATATCTATGTTGTTTATCAGCCCAAGGTCAACCTGCTACAACAGCGTTGCCTGTCTGCCGAAGCACTGATTCGCTGGCAGCATCCCGAACTGGGTTTTATCCCACCCGACCAGTTCATCAGCCTGATTGAGAATGCCGGCAACATTCAACTGGTAACACAGTGGATGATTCGCGCGGTCTTGCGCCAACTGGCGGCCTGGAAAAAAGAAGGCATGGAAATGCAGGTCGCGGTCAACCTCTCTGCGAATGATTTATGTGACCCATCCTTGCCCGAGGTTTTGAAAAACGGTTTGGCGGAAGCCGGGCTTGCCCCCTCTGCACTTGCCCTTGAGGTGACTGAGGGCGCCGTGATGCAGGATACCGACACAGTGATTCGTGTCTTGCAAGCGCTCAGGGAGATGGGTATACAGCTGGCTATTGATGACTTTGGTACCGGGCAATCTTCACTTGCCTACCTCAAACAATTACCGGTTCACGAAGTCAAGATCGACAGAGCCTTTGTGAAAGACATTGAAAACAACACCAACGATGAACTGATTGTCAGCGCCACCGTACAGCTCTCAAAAAGTCTCGGCCTCAAAGTAACAGCAGAAGGCCTGGAGAATGTGGCCGGGCTTTCCAAGGTTACTGAATGCCGTTGCGATATTGTGCAGGGCTACTATTTTTCAAAACCGCTCAAGGCAGACGAATTCAGACAGTGGGTTGCCCTTTTTCATACAACGCCCGGGCGATGGTTTCCCGCATAGAGCCACTTTCACACTTCTTCCCATCCCGGAAAATAGCGCGTCAGGTAAATTTTCGCTTAAATAACTGCCTTAAATATGCTAAAACGAAGAATTACAGGCATGTTTCAGCGCTGATAACACTAAAATACATAAGGGGAGAGGCAATATGTTCAAGAAGCTGTTCGGGGGGGGCGATACCCTGAAGGATACACAGGCAGAAAAACAGGGCGAGAACACAACATCCGGCAATCATGTGCCGCTGGTTAATCTTGATGATCTGGCCAATCTCACTGTAGACCGAAGCCACAACTACCCGACTCATCTTGATCAGCCTATTATTGACGATCTGCAATCCGGAAATTTATCGTCTGCCATTGAAAAATTATCCATGCCGTTCACGGCAACAACACTTCGAAGATCTGTTCATCCAAAAGACCTTTCCCCCTTATGGCACCATTTCAAGGCCCATCCGGATCAATGCAAGGCTCTTGTTGATTTTATTGCAGCTAAACATCCCGAGCCCCTGAAAGTTATCAGCGAAGATACCGTTACCTACCTGCTATTGCTTGAGCTCAAACTCATTCAGGGTGACTACCCGTTTGTTATTCAGAACGGCGGTCTGTTTTCACAAAAACATTCCAAGGACCTGCGCCTGCAGGATATTCGGGCAAGAGCCTGGATGCTGCAAAACAACAAAACAGATATCAACGAAGATTTGAAAAACGGCTTTGCGCCCTTTCGTAAAATGTGGTGTCGCGATCCCTTTGAAAAATTTACAGCGACAGAATTCGGACTGGTTAATTTATGCTGCACCAACTGGATGAATGCCTCCGTCGGTTCTTTTTATCAGGACGAGTTTGAAGATGTCTGGGGTTCACCGATGGCTCAGGATATTCGTCGCTCTATCCTTGACGGCTCATACCAGTACTGCAACAAAATGGCTTGTCCGTTTTTAAGAAACCAGAAGCTGCCCGATATCGATGTTGTGCCTCACCCCTATTCCCGCGAAGTCATTGACGGAGAGTATTTGACGCTCCCCCATGTATACCCGCGAAACATCGTTCTTTCCGAAGACCCGATTTGCAACCTGACCTGCCCTTCCTGTCGCGACGAGCAGAAAAAAGGCGACGAAAACAAACTGGTTCACTTTGAAGAGAAAATCTTCCCGAAATTGCTGGAGGGTTTCACCGCCGATATGCGCATTTGCGGTCATGGTGACCCCTTTGCCAGCCAGCACTATATGCGCCTGATGAAACGCCTTGACCCGAAAGTACATAAAATCCAGAACCTGACCATTTTAACCAATGGTGTTTTATTTTCTGAAAAGACCTGGAACAATCTCAGCAACCTGCATGATTACAACATACTGATGAGTGTCTCCATCGATGCAGCCACTGAAAAAACCTACGATATTGTCCGGCGTGGCGGCAACTGGGGCAGACTGCAAAAAGCGCTGGCCTTTATGCAAGAACTGAGAAACACCGGGCGCATCATGAGGTTCAATTTCAATTATGTTGTGCAGAATGATAATTTCCGGGAAATGCCGGCGTTTGTGGAAATGGCCAAAAGCTATGATGTTGATAATGTGTGGTTTGCGTTTTATCAGAAAGCGGGTTCACATATATCGAACGACCTCTATAAGGAGCAAGCTGTTTACCTGCCTGGTCACCCCAATCACGCGGAGTTCAAAGAAATTCTCGCCATGGATATCATGAAAGACCCTATAGCCCATGTGCCCGGGGTATAAACCATCCTGATCAGCAAGACCTGAAAGCGATCAGGCCTTGCTGTGATTTTTATGCTGCCTGCGAACCTCTTATCAGGCGACCCGGCATGGCACCGGTTGGCCGACCCTTTTCCATAATTACCTCGCCACTGACAATCGTTGCCAGATAACCCTCTGCGCCCTGAAATACCCGGCGCCCGCCTGCAGGCAAGTCATAGATCACTTCGGGCCTGTGAATTTGCAAGGCTTCAAAATCGATAATATTGATGTCTGCCTTCATGCCTGGCGATAACAGCCCGCGGTCAAAAAGCCCCATTGCTTCAGCATTCTTTCGGGTGTGAGCTTGTACCGCCCACTCCAGTGGCAGGCGCTCACCTTCTGCCCTGTCCCTGACGAAATAGCTCAAGAGCTGGGTCGGCACACTGGCATCACACAACACACCGCAATGCGCACCGGTATCAGCCAGGCTCAACACCGTATTATCATCCTTCATGATTTCAAACTGCGCAGAAAGGTTTTTGCGCTCATAACCGAAACAAGGGTAGTAGAGCATGTTTTTCCCCCTGTTTTTCAACATCAAATCATAGGCCAGCTCGCGCGCTGATACCCCGGATTTTTTAGCGCGAGCAGCAAGACTCTGATCTGCCTTTGGCTCATAATTTGGCGGATCCCCCAACTCAAAAAAACCGTCGAAACCGTGTGACAGGCTGTCCATAAATTCATCCCCCATCAAGGGAACATCTTCTGATAACAACTGAGCCCGAACAACCGGATCGAGCAATCGCTGGTAACGCGCCTCACTGGTTAACAGCGACAGTTCTGCAAATGAGGGGCAAAACATGAAGGGATTCACCGTTGCATCCCAGCCCATCAAAATATTCACTGGCCTGGCGCTAACATGAGGAATCAGCTTTACCCCTTCTTTTTCAGCGTCGCGGCAAAATGCAATTTGCTGCTTGATACGATCAAAATCAGCTTCTTTTCTGAAAAACAGGACGAAGTGAACCGCACAATGATTATCCTGTGCGAGCTTTTTCATCCAGGCCATTTCTGTTTGCCAGTCATCAAAGTCGGAAACCAGGCCATAGAACCCCTTGCCCAGTTCGCCGATTGCCCGACCGATGCCAAGCAATTCATTTTCACTGGCATAGGTTCCGGGCATGACCTGCCCGTCGCGGGTGGTATGAAGCTGTGTTCGGGAAGTGGTAAAACCGAGTGCGCCTGCCGCAATGCCTTCTTTTACAATGGCCGCCATGGCTTGCACATCACGCTCACTTGCACTTTCATTATTAACGCCACGCCGCCCCATCACATAGGTGCGAACAGCACAGTGTGGCACCTGTGCAGCAATGTCGATAGCTCTGGGCATTTTCTCCAACGCATCGAGATACTCTGGAAAGGTCTCCCACGCCCATGTTACACCCTCGGCCAGGGCAGCGCCGGGAATGTCTTCCACATCTTCGACAACATTGATCAAAAGCTCATGCTCATCAGGTTTGCAGGGTGCGAAACCGATGCCGCAGTTACCCATTACAAGAGTTGTAATACCATGATTGGATGCAGGGCTAAGCAGCGGATCCCAGCTTGCCTGCCCATCCATATGACTGTGCATGTCTACCCAGCCGGGCGTGACCAGTTTACCTTTCGCATCAATGGTTTTTTTGGCTGGTGGTGCAGCCTCGCCTACTGAAACAATCTTGCCATCGTTTACTACGACATTCCCCTGAAAAGCCGGTCTGCCACTACCATCGACAATGGTGCCGTTCATAATCAATAAATCAAACATGTTTCCCCCTGTGAAACGCCCGTTGAACTGCATTATTGATACAAGCAATTACTGCTGAATTTTATAAATAAGACGGTAATTTATCTTAAGGTCTGCCCACGCATTCATTAAGTGCTTTTCCGGCAACAGTTTGTTTCCTGTAGGCAAGCAATCCATTGGCAAAGCCCTTCCGTGCAGCTTTTGCCAAACACGCTGGCATTGATGAATTGCTCTACATTTTTTGGGTATCGCTGAGATACACTGGCATGACCGGAAAGGTTTCCAGCAAGCCACAATTTGACAGGTACCAAAATGACTGAAGATTTATGTTCACTGCGCTGTGAGGCCTGTCGCGCCGATGCCCCACTCGTCACGGCAGAGGAAAAACAGGCCTATTTACCACAAATCCCGCAATGGTCTGTCATCGAGCGCGATGGCATAGAGCAGCTGTTTCGCTGTTTTTCTTTCAAAACTTATGCGGATGCCGTTGCCTTCACCCATCAACTGGCTTGTCTCGCCGAACAGCATGACCATCACCCGGCCATTCTGCTGGAATGGGGCAAGGTGGAAGTACGCTGGTGGAGCCACAAAATCAGGGGTCTGCACAAAAACGATTTCATTCTGGCGGCCCTGACCGACGGGTTACCAAAATCAAATAGCGATAACTCGCTCACCTGAAATTACCGCGTGTATGCGTTCTGCACCTTGATTCAAGGATTGCAAAATGCCCAGCAACAGAAACCCTACTTTCTGTCCGTTGTTGTATTGCCATGAACAACGCATAATTATTTATTTACCCGCCGTGGCCTTACTTTGAAAACACTTGATTCCCTGACATTTCAAAACCATTTCCATGAGCTTGGTTCAGACTTCTATAGCGAAGTAATGCCACAAGGCATCAAGGCGCCTCACCTGATAAGCGGCAGCAAAGAAGTCGCAAAACTGATCGGGCTCAATCCGGAAGCGCTTGCCAGCGAACAGTTTTTGCAAATATTCAGTGGCAATACCACACACCCTGCACACAAACCGCTGGCCATGGTTTATGCCGGTCACCAGTTTGGCGGTTATTCACCTCAGCTGGGCGATGGTCGCGCGATTCTGCTTGCAGAAGTTGAAACAGACACAGGGCTTTACGACCTTGTCATCAAGGGCGCCGGCATGACGCCCTATTCGCGTTTCGGCGATGGCCGCGCCGTTTTGCGCTCAAGTATCCGCGAGTATTTATGCAGCGAAGCCATGGCTGGGCTGGGTATTCCCACAAGCCGTGCATTGTGCCTGATTGGTGGAAAAGATCAGGTTATCCGCGAAGAAATTGAATCAAGCGCTACGGTTGTGCGGGTTGCCAAGAGCCATATCCGTTTCGGCTCATTTGAATATTTTTTCTACCGTAACAGGCATCAGGAATTACAAAAGCTGGCTGATTACACGATTGCCCGTCATTTCCCCGAGCTAAACCATCGGGCCGACAAATACCCGCAATTTTTTCTCGCAGTCATCAGGTCAACGGCAAAAATGATCGCCTTTTGGCAGGCTTACGGCTTCTGTCATGGTGTAATGAATACCGACAACATGTCGATACTTGGCCTGACCTTTGACTATGGCCCCTTTGCTTTTATGGATGATTTTGACCCCGGCCACATCTGTAACCATAGCGATCATGGTGGGCGTTACGCTTTTGACAGGCAGCCACACATCGGTTTATGGAATCTGAATGCACTGGCCCATGCGCTGAGCCCGCTCATGCCAAAAGAACTGCTTGGCGAATTACTCAGTCAATATGAAGGCGAGCTGGTTAAGCAGTATGCAAGCCTGATGCGCCAGAAAATGGGATTGATCAATGAGCGTGATGAAGACCAGCAATTA
>JAGRJA010000311.1 GCA_020443005.1 Pseudomonadales bacterium | reverse complement strand
GGTTTGAATAATAGGGTATTCGTCATTTTACGCAGTCAATGCTTCAGGGAGGAAGTATGAAATTTGGAAAGAAAATTGGTTTTTGGGTTTTTATTCTGGCATCTTTTTGGTCTTTTTCACTTTGCGCTGACAATCTTGCAGAAGATGAAAGAATTACAGATATTATGCTCGGCCCTTGGAATACAGAGAGCTTTGCTGTGAAAGTCACTCAGTCAAGTCAACTTGTTACGCAGTGCCACGACAAGTGGATAGTATTTCTGAAAGATAATTTTGTTGCAGCTGATGCTTACGACAAGGCCTATGCTCAGGTTATTGCTGCACTGACCTCCCGGCAATCGGTGGTTATTGTCGGTTTTGATGATAGTTGCCAGTCCGCTATCGGTATTGCAAATTTCTAGTGTCTTTGAGTCGGTCGTGTAACTGAAAGCCGGTTTCAATATACCTGGCCATTTGCAGGCCTTGTTATTTTCTTGGTGAGTCTTCTGGTGTTACACCGATTTCCAGTGCCTTGCCCTCGCGAATAACGACAACCGAGATTTTTTCACCGGGCCTGGTCTTTGATATTTCATCAATACCGACTTGGTCAGCTGATAGAGGTTGTTTATTAACATGTGTAATGATGTCGCCGGGCAATATACCGGCGACATGCGCAGGGCTGTTTTTATAGATATTGCTGACGATCAGCCCAATACCCTTTGGTAGCCCGATTTTATTGGCTATTTCCGGGGGCACAGGGCTTGCAATAATACCAAGCCAGCCCCTTACCACATGACCCGTTTCGATGATGTCGTTTAAAACCCGCAATGCTGTGTCGCCGGGTATTGCATAGCCTATTCCGGCAAAAACACCGTTGATGTTGTAAATCGCTGTATTTATCCCTAAAAGTTTGCCGCGGCTGTTGATGAGCGCACCGCCGGAATTGCCCTGGTTGATGCTGGCGTCTGTTTGTATGAAGTTGCTGTTTAGACCCAGCCCTTGTCGATTGGCTGCACTGATAATTCCCTGGGTGACGGTTTGACCAACGCCAAAAGGGTTGCCAATTGCCAAAACAATATCCCCGACCCGCGCCTGATTGATGTCTGCAAATTCGATAGCCTGGATATTTCGAAGATTGATTTTGAGTACGGCCAAATCGATCTCCTTGTCAAAACCGACAATCGAAGCGAGTGTTTCGCGACCGTCATTCATCATCACCAAGATGCTCTCGGCATTTTCTATGACATGATAGTTAGTCAGTAAAAAGCCGCTGTCATCAACAATGACTCCTGAACCGAGCGATGTCTGGTATTGCGGTTTGGGTTTCTGATTCAGATAGAAACGATTGAACCAGTCCTCAATGGTTGGGGCTCGCTGTATTCTCGAGCGTGTAAAAATATTGACAACAGAAGGCATGGCTTTATCGACTGCGTCAGCATAACTGTGGATAACATCTTCTTGAGGGGCGATGCCGGTTGTTTGGAGTTTTGGCTGGGAAGGGTGTTGGAGTTGAAGATAAAGAAGTGCGCAAAGGATGCCGGTAATGAGTGGCCAGCCGGCAAAACGCAGAAATTTCGGCACGCTTTTTCTCCCTTTGGATGAGCTTGAAGCAGTTTTATTGCCCGGTTATGAAAATAGGGGTTAACGCATTATAATACCGGCCTCATAAAAACGGGATTGTATTTTTCCATTGCCTTTAAGGAGCATTCAATGATTAAGCCGCACGGTGCAGACACACTCAAACCGTTATTTGTCTATGATACCGAAGAACATCATGCCCTGCTGTCTGAAGCAGAGAAATTGCCTTCGTTGCTATTGAATTCAGCCGCTGCTGCCAATGCTGTCATGCTGGGTGCTGGTTATTTTACACCGCTGGATGGTTTCATGAATCTGGCTGATGCTCTCAGTGTCTCCGAGAAACTGCATACTACCTCCGGTTTGTTCTGGCCTGTTCCGATTGTGAATCTCGTCAAGGATGTCAGTGGTATTGGTGATGCCAGGCGCATCGCCTTGCGAGATCCGAATGTTGAGGGTCACCCCGTACTGGCTATTATGGATATTGATGCGATAGAAGAAGTGACTGATGGGCAGTTGGAATCAATGTCAGTGCATATCTTTGGTACTACTGATAAAGAGCACCCTGGCGTTGCTACCTTCATCAATTTGGGGAATAAACTGCTGTCTGGTGCCATCCAGGTATTGAATTTCAGCTATTTCCAGAGCGATTTTCCGGATACTTTCCGCACGGCCGTTGAAATACGGAATGAGATGGTGGAGCGTGGTTGGCAGAAAGTGGTGGCGTTCCAGACCCGAAACCCCATGCACCGTGCCCATGAAGAGTTGTGTCGTATGGCGATGGAGGATCTTGGTACAGATGGCATCCTTATTCATATGTTATTAGGCAAACTCAAGCCCGGTGATATCCCTGCGAAAGTGCGTGATGATTCGATTCGAAAAATGGTCGAGCTGTATTTTCCGGCAAATACTGTGATGATTACAGGTTACGGCTTCGATATGTTGTATGCGGGTCCAAGAGAGGCGGTGTTACATGCCTTGTTCAGGCAGAATTGTGGTTGCACACATTTTATTGTTGGCAGGGATCATGCCGGTGTGGGTGACTATTATGGTGCGTTTGATGCTCAAACCATTTTTGATGAAAAGGTGCCTGAAGGAGCGCTCGATATTGAAATTTACCGCGCTGACCATACTGCCTACTCGAAAAAGTTGAACAAGGTTGTCATGATGAAAGACGCACCGGATCACAGCAAGGACGATTTTGTTTTGCTGTCAGGCACCAAAGTCCGGGAAATGTTGGGTCAGGGGATTGCGCCACCGCCAGAGTTTTCCCGGCCTGAAGTCGCTAAAATCCTGATGGATTATTACCAGTCAACACAGCAGTAGTTGTAAGTACCGGTGCTGGATAACCGGTTTGCCAAAAAGGCCTCATTCGAGGCCTTTTTCTTTTTCCGGAGGCAAAGCTAGAAGGGAGCGCTTTTTCGGGTATTCGATTTATTGAAGGGTTGTTATTTTTCTTCCGCAGGTTTGTGCTTGATGTGGCCGGGGTCCAGACCGTAATTTTCGCTAAGCGTGCCCGGGGCATCAGGATCTTTTTTGGGTGCATAATCCTTTGGGGGTTCGATCGGTTGTCCAGCCTCAAGTTTTGCCTTGATCGCAAGTTGAGGATTGTTGATGATCGCCGGATTGTTGATGTCGATGTTTCCGAGCCTGATTGCATCATTGGTCAGATGGTTGTAGATATCCTTGTAACTTGATGTCAGGTTGTTGACCAGAAGAGCCGTCTGTTTGAAGTGTTCTGCCATTTCCTGCTGGTAATCCGAGAGTTTTTCTTCGGTTTTTTGCAGGTGCTCTTCCAGGTCGCGATTTTCCCTTTCCTGTGGGTTGAGGGAGCGTGTGCTTATGATGCCTATGAGCAAACCCAGTAAACCGCAGGCAAGGCCGGTAAGAATAAGGTGTGTGAAGCTGTACACGGGTGACTCCTTGAGGCATTCAATCAAAAGGGTTTTTGATTATCTTGGAGACAGAAGCGAAAGTAAATCAACAGTTTTTAAGGTCACTCGGTTTCGATCGCTGACTGCTTATAATAGGGGGCTTGTTAATCTGTATTTCCAGGGGTGTTAATGATGCAAATTCAGGGGGCTGTTGGCAGTATTGAATTTATCGTTGAAGAGCCGGAGGGCGCTTCTTCGGGCGTCGCTGTTATTTGCCATCCGCATCCCGAAGGTGGCGGGAGTATGCATAACAAGGTGGTTCATACACTCGCACGAGCCTACCGTGACAAAGGGATAACGGCCTGTCGCTTCAATTATCGGGGTGTCGGGCTCAGCGAAGGGGTGTATGCCAACGGGATAGGGGAGTTGGAAGATACACTGGCTGTCATTGATTTTATGAGGGAAAGATACCCGCAACGACCTTTGTATCTGGCCGGCTTTTCTTTTGGAGGGAGTGTGGCTCTGAAAGCAGCATCCATTGTTGCTGACAGGTGTGTTCACCTGACATTGGTTGCGCCTGCGATTGGCCGTTATGGGGTCGACGGGAACGAGAAGGTGTATTGCCCGGTATTATTGATTCAGGGGGATGAAGACGAGTTGATTGCTGCCGAGGACAATCTTGAGTGGGCATCTCGTTCAGGGAGTCAGGTGAAGGTTGAGCTGTTGGCAGAAACCGGCCATTTTTTTCATCGCAAGCTGGTCATCCTGAAAAAGATTGTAGAGGAAGCCTTGTCACTCCCGATATAGGGTTTTAGGTTTTATGTGATCAAGCAGTCATTGGTAAATAGCTATTGCCTCCCGGTATTGCCACCGCTAAAGTTGCTTTTTAAACATGCCCATTCTATCCATCTGATGACCAGCCCTTTAGATCGTTATCAACAAGACCTGCAAACGGAAGGCTTCTCCCGCGATGCGGCCCAATGTTTGGCTGTCGAGCATTTGCAGCGCCTGTATGATGAGTTGTTGAAACGGGAGACAAGCGGCAAGCGCACTTTTTTTCAGTTAATGGGTGTGGGCAGGAAAAACCTTCCACCTGTCATGGGTTTGTATTTTGGGTGAGGCGTGGGGGGCGGAAAAACCTATCTGATGGATGTTTTTTTTGAGTCACTGCCTTTCGAGCGTAAAATGCGCGTCCATTTTCACCGGTTTATGCGTCGGGTGCATCGGGAGCTGAAGACGCTGGATGGTGTCAAGAATCCGCTGGATTCAGTAGCCGACCGTATCATCCGTGAGGCGAGGGTTATCTGTTTTGACGAATTTTTTGTTTCGGATATCACTGACGCAATGATATTGGGCACCCTGATGGAAAAGCTTTTTTCCAGAGGGGTAACACTCGTCGCTACCTCAAACATAGAGCCCGGTAGACTTTATGAAAACGGGCTGCAAAGGGCGCGCTTTTTACCTGCAATCAAGCTTATCCAGCAATATACAACCGTGCTTAATGTGGATGGAGGCGTTGACTACCGGCTCAGAACACTGGAAAAAGCCGAACTCTATCACTACCCACTCGATGAGAAGGCGGATGTCAGCTTGATGGACAGTTTTGAACGACTGGCACCCGATGTGCGCCGTCAGAATGTGGAACTGATGATTGAGGGCAGGCCGATTTTGGCGCGTTTTGTCGCAGATGATGTGGCGTGGTTTGAGTTTGACGCCTTGTGTGATGGCCCCAGAAGCCAGAATGATTACATCGAACTATCCAGAGAGTTTCATGCAGTGCTGTTGTCCAATGTGCCAAGGCTTGGGCTGGATAAAGATAATCAGGCTCGCCGTTTCGTCAATCTGGTCGATGAATTCTACGACCGAAAGGTAAAACTCATTATTTCGGCAGAAACCGATATCGACAGTCTCTATGCAGGAGGCAGTCTCAGCTTTGAGTTTCAGCGAACCAGAAGCCGGCTTCTGGAGATGCAGTCTCTCGACTACCTGGCCAGGGCGCATCTTTCGTGAGGTGTTGGTCTCGAAATAGCTGAAAAATATCCCGAAAAGCGCTTGAAAAAACCAGTATGGCTCAGTAGAATTCGCGCTCCCGAATTACTATCATCTTGAAGTCAGGATTATTATGAAAACCTACAGCGCCAAGCCCGAGACGGTAAAACGCGACTGGTATGTGATTGATGCAGCCGGTCAAACGCTCGGACGGCTATCCGCCGAAATAGCCCATCGTTTGCGTGGCAAACACAAGCCGGAATTTACGCCTCATGTTGATACCGGCGATTACATTGTGGTTATCAATGCAGAGAAAGTTCGGGTGACAGGTAATAAAGCAAAAGCCAAGATTTATTATAATCACACCGGATATCCGGGCGGCCTTAATGAAATTTCCTTTGAAAAACTGATTGATAAGGCACCCGAGCGCGTTATCCAGTCTGCTGTAAAAGGTATGTTGCCGCGGGGTCCCCTGGGGCGAGCCATGTTCAAGAAAATGAAAATCTATGCGGGGGCCGAGCACCCACATGCCTCCCAACAACCTTTACCTCTTACACTGTAATTAGCGGAAGTTTATTGATATGTCTGAACAATACTACGGCACAGGTCGTCGCAAAACATCAACTGCCAGGGTTTTTATCAAATCAGGTACGGGCGCGATTACAGTTAATAACAAGCCTCTGGATACTTATTTTGGTCGTCAGGTGGCGCGAATGATTGTTCGTCAGCCCCTGGAACTCGTTGAAATGAAAGACAAGTTTGATATCAATGCGAGCGTTGCCGGTGGTGGCAGTTTTGGTCAGGCTGGTGCTCTGCGACACGGCATCACCCGTGCATTGATAGAATATGATGAAACCCTGCGTCAGCCGTTGCGTCGTGCCGGCTTTGTTACCAGAGATGCGAGGGAAGTTGAGCGTAAAAAAGTGGGTCTTCGCAAGGCTCGTAAAAAGCCACAATTCTCCAAACGATAAGTTCTCGGGGATTATCGCTATCGGAAATAACGCCTGGGTTTCAGCGATCCGGGCGTTTTTTGTTTGTAATTTGTAGAAACTGGAGAGGTACGTCATGAGTAATGACGGAGTAAACAAGACTCGCCGCAACCTCATAGCCCTTACAACTGTTGTGGGTGCTGGGGGAGCTGTAGGTGTTGCTGTTCCTTTTGTGGGTTCCTGGCAACCGAGTGCTCGAGCCAAAGCGGCTGGTGCGCCGGTGAAGGTGAATATTTCTAAAATCGAACCGGGCCAGATGATTACGGTTGAATGGCGGGGTAAGCCGGTATTTATTCTGCGGCGAACAGCTGATGTATTGGCCAATATCAAAAAGCTGGATGCAGTGGTTGCCGACCCCTCATCGGCCGAGTCCGTTCAGCCTGAATCGTGCAAAAACGAATACCGTTCAATCAAGGACGAGTTCCTGATTGTACTGGGTTTATGTACGCATCTGGGTTGTGCGCCAAAACATCGACCAGAAGTCGGAACGGTGACCAAGGATTGGCTTGGTGGTTTCTTCTGCCCCTGTCATGGCTCCATGTTTGATCTCGCGGGTAGAGTGTTCAAGGGGGTTCCGGCTCCCACCAATCTTGAAGTGCCACCGTATTCATATCTGACAGACGCCGAGATTATTATCGGTGTAGAGGAGGGTGCAGCATGAAACCGTTAATTGCTTTGAGAGATTGGGTCGATGCGCGTTTGCCGATTATGCGGGCGTGGGATACTCACATGGGCAAGTATTATGCGCCCAAGAATTTTAATTTCTGGTATTTCTTTGGTGTTTTATCACTGCTGGTTCTGGTTAACCAGTTGCTCACGGGTGTCTGGTTGACCATGATGTACAACCCTTCTGCAGAAGGTGCATTCGCCTCGGTTGAATACATTATGAGGGATGTTGAGTACGGCTGGTTGCTCCGTTTGATGCACTCGACAGGCGCGTCAGCTTTTTTTGCTGTGGTTTACCTGCATATGTTCCGTGGCTTGATGTATGGCTCCTACAAGAAGCCAAGGGAGCTTGTCTGGATTTTTGGTATGTTGATCTACCTGGCTTTGATGGCTGAAGGTTTTATGGGGTATGTATTGCCCTGGGGGCAGATGTCCTATTGGGGCGCTCAAGTCATTGTTTCCCTGTTTGGAGCTATACCGGTTATTGGCGATAGTCTTGTTGAGTGGGTGCGTGGTGACTACCTGATCTCAGGTATTACATTGAACAGATTCTTTGCCTTGCATGTTGTCGCCATCCCGATCATTCTTCTGGCGTTGGTTGTACTGCATTTGCTGGCGCTTCACGAAGTAGGGTCAAACAACCCTGATGGTATCGAAATCAAGAAAAACAAGGACGCAAATGGTATTCCGCTGGATGGCGTGCCATTTCATCCTTACTACACGGTACATGATCTTGTCGGTATCGGTGTGTTTCTTCTGGTTTTCTGTTTCATTATCTTTTTTGTGCCAGAAATGGGTGGCTATTTTCTTGAATATGCCAACTTCGAAGAGGCTAATGCCCTGAAAACCCCTGCTCACATTGCACCGGTCTGGTATTACACCCCTTACTACGCGATGTTGCGGGCAACGACTTTCAGCCTGGTCTTTCCGGCCAAGTTCTGGGGTTTTGTGATAATGGCTGCAGCGATTGCCATTTTCTTTGTCTTGCCCTGGCTGGATAGAAGCCCCGTCAAGTCCTGGCGTTACAAGGGCTGGATGACAAAAGTGGCCATTTATACCTTTGCTTTTACCTTTATTTTCCTTGGCTATTTGGGTGCTAAACCTGCTGATCTGGTTGTACTTGGAATCGAAGGGAAGAAGTGGGCGCAGTGGTTTACTTTTGTGTATTTTGCTTTCTTTATCCTGATGCCGTTCTACAGTAAATGGGATAAAACCAAGCCTGTTCCAGAGAGGGTTACAAGCTGATGAAAAAGATTATTTTTGTTTTTATGCTTGCACTTTTTCCAATGAGTGGCATGGCAAGTGGCGGTGCCGGAGTTCATCTGGACTACATGAAAACTGATCATAATGAAGAGTCCTTGCAGAGAGGTGCGAAATATTTCGCCAATTATTGTATGGGCTGCCATTCATTAAAGTACATGCGCTATGAGCGTATTGCAGATGATCTGTCTATACCTCATGAGTTGATGCAGGAGCATTTGAATTTTTCAGGGCGAAAAATTGGTAGCCTGATGACTATTGCAGCTCCCGAAGAAGCCCAGAAACGCTGGTTCGGCGCAGTGCCGCCAGATTTGAGCCTGATTACCCGTGCGAGAGGTGGTGCCGACTGGTTGTATACCTACATGCGAACATTCTACAAGGATGAGAATCGCCCGTACGGAGTGAACAACAAGGTTTTTCCGGATGTTGGTATGCCACATGTTATGCTTGAACTGCAAGGTGTTCAGGAATGTGAAAAGCATAAAGATGAAAATGGGCATGTTACTGTGGGAGAGTGTGACATTACCGAACCCGGTTTGATGTCGAAAAAGGAATATGACCAGGCTGTGTTTGATCTGGTTAATTTTCTTGCCTATGCAGCGGAACCTTACAAAGCGGATAGTCATCGTATCGGTGTAAAAGTTCTACTGTATGTATTGTTATTTCTTTTCTGTGCGATCCTTCTCAACAGGGAATACTGGAAGGAAATCCACTAAACATATAGCTAGCAGCACGAAAGGAGGGGCGTTATGCCTCTCTTTTTATCTGTCAAAAGGGTAGATTTTATGGCATTAGTTACTAAACGCTCTTCAATGGCATTGTTTTCGGATGGTCGAAGCCAATACAGCCACAGAGTGAGAATTGTGCTCGCCGAAAAAGGTGTGGTTGTTGAAATTATCAACTCTGACCCGCTTGATGTCCCTGAAGATGTCTCTGAATTGAATCCTTACGGTACGCTTCCCGTTCTGGTTGACAGGGATTTGTCGCTCTATGATTCGTGGGTGATGATGGAGTATCTCGACGAACGATTCCCGCATCCTCCATTAATGCCGGTTCAACCGGTGTCACGAGCCTACAGTCGCCTGTGGCGCCACAGGATTCAGCGTGACTGGTGCACTCTTGTCGATACAATCGAAAATAGCGTTGACGATGATGAAATGGAAAAGGCCCGAAAGGAATTGACTGAAAGTCTCGTTGCTGTCGCTCCCATTTTCGCCGAGAAACCCTTCTTTATGAGTGATGAGTTAACCCTGATTGATTGTTGCCTTGCACCCATTCTGTGGCGTTTGCCTGCCTTGGGTGTCGAATTACCAACGACGAAACAGGTGAAACCCTTGCTGGATTACAAAGACCGGATGTTTGGTCGCAAGGCCTTCAAGGAATCACTGTCCGAAGATGAAAAGGAAATGATCTAGTTTTCCGGCTTGTCGGTTTTCAATAAAAAGGGTGTCTGAAGACACCCTTTTTTATGTATGGCGGTTACACCGGAGGCTGAAGAAAGATGGTATTGTGTTACACAATTTTACAAGGCTTTCCGAATACAGACAGCAAGTCTGATAAAATTCCGGGTGCATGTTATTTTTGTAATTACATTGTGTCCTCTTGATCAAAGTAGTGAAAACTGGAGAAAACTCATTCATGAGCAATTCGATGACTTCGAGTAAGCCCTATTTGATACGCGCCCTCTACGACTGGATACTGGATAATGACTGCACGCCCCATATTGTTGTCAATGCAATGTCAACGGATGTTGATGTTCCTCCGCAGTTTGTAAAAAATGGACAGATAGTCCTGAATGTCTCCCCAACTGCCGTTGTTGACTGGTTGATTAATGATGATGCGATCTCGTTTAATGCCAGATTTGGCGGGTTTCCCACAGATATTTATGTGCCGATGCATGCGATTATGGGGATTCTGACCCGCGAAACAGGTCAGGGTATGATGTTTGAAATGGAGAGTTCTCCTGAACCCGGTGGGCCCGGCAATAAGGGTTCAAGAAGCAGGAAGAAGCCAGAAAAAATACCGGATTCGAAGGAAAAGCCAACCTTGCGCGTCGTTAAATAAACAGGTCGGCCTTGCAGGCGCTCTTTTTCACCTGATTGAAAAGCTGATTTTGAGAAAAATATCATTGGAGTTTTTCTGAAATGCGCAGTCAAATGCAAAAAGCCATAAATGATGTGATTTTTGGAACAGATACCCCTGCAGGCAAACGCTTTGATCTGTTTCTGATATATGCAATTCTTGCCAGTGTACTCGTTGTAATACTGGATACTGTCATGTCGCTTCATGATAGTTATCATCGTCTTTTTTTTCTGCTGGAGTGGTTTTTTACTGCCATCTTCACTATAGAGTATGCCTTGCGCATTTACTCCAGTCCCCTACGTTGGCAATACATCAGAAGCTTCTATGGTATTGTCGATTTTGTATCCATTCTGCCAAGTTATCTTTCACTGTTTTTTGTGGGTTCCAGTTATCTTGTTGTTGTACGCCTCTTGCGCGTCCTCCGAATATTTCGTGTATTGAAACTTGTACGCTATCTTAATGAAGCCAATGTTTTAATGCGTTCCATGCGTCAGGCGAGAAGAAAAATTCTCTTGTTTTTTTGCGTGGTGCTGGTTTTGACCACGATTTTTGGCTCTCTGATGTATGTCATCGAAGGGAGGGAAAACGGCTTTACCAGTATTCCGAAAAGTATTTATTGGGCGGTGATTACCATCACTACCGTCGGTTATGGTGATATTACCCCGCAATCAGCACTTGGACAGACACTGGCAGCAATTATGATGCTGATAGGTTATTCGATTATTGCAGTACCGACGGGCATTATTACTGCAGAACTTGCTGTTGAAATAAACAGACAACGAGAAATACGCGAATGTAAATATTGTCACGCAATCAGCCATGATGCTGATGCTGTTTATTGTCGTAAATGCGGTAAAAAACTGCCTGAACAGGATGATGAGGCAGAGTCTTGAAAAGTGCGTAGAGCTTGATTAAATTTTTTGTACCTTCATCAATTGTCGGCCTTTTTGTCGTATCAACTTGCCGATATTTTTAAAGTCATCTGTCACATAGCAAAGGGCAGGCACAAGAAAAAGTGTAACAATTGTTGCAAAAAGCACCCCGAATGAAACAGAAATGGCCATGGGTTTCAGGAATTGGGCCTGAATGGATGTTTCAAGTTGCAGGGGAAGCAAACCAACGAAGGTTGTTGCCGATGTCAAAATAACAGCGCGAAAGCGTCTTACACCTGATTTTGCTACCGCTTCCCTGAAGGGGGTACCATCCCTGACATGCTGGTTGATGTAATCAACGAGAACCAGGCTGTCGTTAACCACGATGCCTGCGAGGGCCATCATGCCTATAACGGACAATATGCTGATTTCAAGCCCGACTATGAAGTGACCGATGATTGCGCCCATGAGCCCAAAGGGAATGACCGACATGATAATGACTGGCTGGATATAGGATTTCAGGGGAATAGCCAGCGCTGCATAAATCATCATTAACATGACCAGACCTTTGATATAAAGAACATTAAGGCTGGCATCCTCATCTTCGCTTTCGCCCGCAAAACGATATTCGAGTGAAGGGTGTTTTTCGAGAATTTGCGGTAGCGTTGATGTTTTTATGCTTTCGATAATCTTGTCTGGTTCGATGCGGGATTTGTCAACATTCGCCTGAATATTAACGACCCGGTGTCGGTCTATTCGTGTGATTTTATTGATGCCTTCCTGCTCGGTCAGCGTACCAACGACTGAGAGCGGTGCAATGCTTTGTCCGTCTTCTCCGGGTAACCTGACCCACATTTCATGAAGTGTTTGTAATTGTTCGCGCTCGGCTTCGGGGTAACGGGCATAGACCCTGACTTCATGACGACCCCGTTGTACGCGCTGAATTTCAGCGCCGAAAAAAGCCTGCCGGATTTGTCTGGCAAGTTCTGCCTGACCAATTCCCATGGACTCACCTTGTGCGGAAAGATGCACATTGATTTCCTTGCCGCCGGCATCAAAGGTATCCCTGATGTCAAATACACCGCTGTAATCGCGCAAGGCATTCTTTATTTCGACAGCCGCTGTTCGCAATGTTTCAAGGTCATCCGCTTCCAGCTGAATATCAATGGGTATGCTTGGATGACCGGCATTGGCATCAAAACTCAGCGACTTGATACCGGGCATTTCGGGAAGGTTCTCTCGCCACCATTTTGCCATTTCTACCGAAGTGATACTTCGATCCGTGCTGGGTATGAGGGCAGCTTTCAGTTCTGCGGATGTGTCATTTTCGGATAATAATTGCAGGTTTTCGATAACATTGATATCAGTGCCGGTCACCTTTCTGTACTTTTCATTGATGCGCCAACCAGCTTCCTGTAAAAGCAGGGCGTAGTCATGTGTTGTTTTGTAAGCGGTTTCCGGCGGCATTTGCAAATCGACGCTGATATAGTCTGATGGGACATTCGGAAAAAAAATAAACCGTACCAGGCCTGAGGGTATGAGTTGCTTGGCGAGAAGAAGAAAAACCAGAAAGCAACTGATGGTGATATAGCGCTTCTTCAGTGCCAGATGCAGAAAAGGTTGATAGATAGATTGGGCAAAACGGCTGAGGCTCTGGTTGAAGAAGGATTGCAAATTTGGTTTTTCACCTGTTTTTTTGATTGTCATGTTCCGGAGATGTGCCGGAAGAATCAGCTTCGATTCGACGATGGAAAAAAACAGACAAAAAATAACGACAGCAGAAATCACCTTGAAGAAACGGCTGATACCCTCTGTCAGAAAAAGCATGGGCAAGAAGGCGATCATGGTAGTGATAACACCAAAAACTGTAGCGACAGCAACCTTGCGTACCCCGCGAATTACACTATTGACACCTTGTTGTTCGTGTTCGAGCGTGGCATAGGCGCTTTCGGCCGTTACGATGGCATCATCAACGACAATGCCGAGTACCAGAATAAAAGCAAATAATGAAATGACATTGATGGAAAGGGAGAGTGTGTCCATCATAAAGAGTGTTCCGAGAAAACAGAAAGGAACACCGGCTACTACCCAGAAAGCCAGTCTTGGTTGTAAAAAGAGTGAAAGTATAATCAGCACAAGGATGGAGCCCTGTACGCCATTGCGTAACAGCAGTTCTATTCTTCCCTTCAGCACTTCCGAGCGATCACCCCAGGTGCTAAGGGAAACACCCTCGGGAAGCTCGGCTTTTTTGTT
>JAGRJA010000310.1 GCA_020443005.1 Pseudomonadales bacterium | reverse complement strand
CCGACGGGCTGGATATTCTCAAGGTCGGCTCCTACGAGGTGCCTTCCCGTGCCTATATCGGTCGCTTCAATTTCAAGGGCAACGACCAGCAAAAACGCGTTGGCGATTTATCCGGCGGTGAGCGCAACCGCCTGCATCTGGCCAAGTTGCTGAAACAGGGCGCCAATGTACTGCTGCTCGATGAACCGACCAACGATCTCGATGTCGAAACCCTGCGCGCACTGGAAGAGGCCATCCTTAATTTTCCAGGTACGATTCTGGTGATCTCGCACGACCGCTGGTTCCTCGATCGGGTTTCAACCCACACCCTCGCTTTTGAAGGTGAGAGCCAGGCCGTTTTCTTTGAAGGCCCCTACAGCGAGTACGAGGAAGACCGCAAGAAGCGGCTGGGTGATGTACGGCCCACGCGAGTGAAATATCGCCGGTTGAAGTAGCGATGCTTTCCCTTATCCTCGGTGGAGCCCGCAGCGGCAAAAGTGCTTTTGCTGAGCGGCTTGCGACAGCTTCTGGCAAGCAGCGCATTTATATCGCCACCGCCACGGCAGGTGATCAGGAGATGCGCGATCGTATCAGCCATCACCAGCAACAGCGCGATGATGACTGGATACTGGTTGAGGAACCGCTGAAGCTTGTCACCGCACTGCAACAACACGCCGCTGCCGACAAATGCATTCTGGTGGACTGCCTGACTTTATGGCTTACCAATCTGTTACTGAATGAGAATCCGGCACTGCTGGAGCAGGAAACCGGCAAACTGTTGGCACAACTGGAGAGCCTTGAGGGCGATATCATTTTTGTCAGTAACGAGGTCGGCATGGGGCTGGTGGCTGCCGATCCGGTTTCCCGGCGTTTTGTCGATGAAAGTGGCCGTCTGCACCAGGCCATCGCCGCACGCTGTGATGAGGTGTATTTTGTGGTTGCCGGCATTGCGCAAAAACTGAAGCCTGTTCATGGCTGAAAGCCTTACCCTCTTGTCCTGGCCCTGGTCGGTTGCATTTACCATTATTGGGGCGTTTGCGCTTGACCGTGTTTTCGGCGAATTGCCCAACCACCTCCACCCGCTGCGGGCTTTCGGTCATTGGGCGGGTGCGATCGAAAAGCGCCTCAATCACTCCCCGGCGACAAGCTCGAAGTTCACGGGGCTGCTGGCGCTCTTGCTAACCCTCGTTCTGCCATTACTTGTCTTGTTCCTTTTATTGAATGCAATCGACAACAGTCTTGCCGCTTTTCTGGCTGGCATATGCCTGCTGTATTTTTCAATCGGCCGCCAAAGCCTGAGACAACATGCGCTTGCCATCCGCGACCCACTGGAGGCCGCACAACTTGCGTTGGCGCGTGAGGCCACTGCCATGATCGTCAGTCGCGATACAGCAACGCTGGATGAAGAAGCCATCGCCACGGCCTGTGTAGAGTCCGTGCTTGAAAATGGCAGCGATGCCGTTTTCGCTCCGGTTTTCTGGTTTGTGATTGGCGGCCCACTGGCGGCAATTGCTTACCGGCTGGTCAATACCCTTGATGCGATGTGGGGTTATCGCAATCCGCGTTTTGAGCAGTTCGGCTGGGCAGCTGCCCGACTGGATGATTTGCTCAACCTGCTTCCCGCACGCTGCTGTGCGCTGTGTTATGCACTGGCAGGTAACACCGGCAATGCGTTGCACTGCTGGCAACAACAGGGCGCCAACTGGAAAAGCCCCAATGCCGGTCCGGTGATGGCGGCAGGTGCCGGTGCACTGGGCATACGCCTGGGTGGCAGGGCCTGTTATGACAACATCATATCCGACAGACCACTACTGGGTCAGGGCCGCGCCCCGTTTTCAATCGACATACAACGCAGCCTGCAGTTACTCGACCGGGCATTGCTGGTGGGCTTTTTTCTGCTGCTTGCCGTATTGTCTGTGTTGTATTATCTGCAATAAACCCGAAAAAAACAGGGTTAAATGGCCGCGGGAAAGCCGAAGTGATTTTTGCTACCCGGCACTTTACACTGTGTTTGCATTATTTTTTTGCACACCACACAACCACACATCCCTGTCATCAGCCGACCACAGCCCGAAGGAGTTGAAATGAAAGAACGCAGCGCCGAAGCACATAAAAAGAAAATGCAAAACATCAAGAAAGCCGTCGACAAGAAAATTGAAAAGGCCACCGAAGACCGCGGTGTGCTGATTGTCATTACCGGCAACGGCAAGGGCAAAAGCAGCTCCGGTTTTGGCACCGTTTTTCGCTGTCTGGGTCACGGCTTCAAGGCGGGTGTTGTCCAGTTTATCAAGGGCGCAATGAGTACCGGCGAGGAAATGTACCTTCGCAACAAGGAGCCCGACCTGGCATACCATGTGATGGCCACCGGCTTTACCTGGGAAACCCAGGACAAGGAGAAAGACACGGCTGCCGCGCTCGAAACCTGGGCGAAAGCCGAAAAACTGTTGCAGGATGAAAACCTGCGGGTGGTACTGCTCGATGAAATCACCTACGTGATCAATTACGGCTATCTTCCGCTCGAACGCGTGATGAAGGCGCTGCAGAATCGCCCGAAAATGCAAAGCGTCATCGTCACCGGCCGAGGCGCACCGCCAGAGATTGTCGAAATTGCCGATACCGTCAGCGAGATCAAGGAAGTCAAGCACGCGTTCAAAAATGGTATTAAAGCCCAGCAAGGGGTCGAGTTTTAAGCGCCCACTTTTCCAGCAAGGGTGTTTATCCACCTGCCTTTCGTCAATGGCCTCGCCTCGTCTGTCTGCAAAAATGATGTGAATCATCACGCTGCGGCAACGAGGCGTTATCATGATGGCAGGGAAGTATTTCTGCGTCCGTATACAGGCCGACCCAAAAAATCTGGCGAGGATTGCTTCGATACACCGGCAACAGGCAAGTAACAATCAAGAGAGAGACATTCATGGACAAGCAGCAAGACATCAGGCCCGGCTACTATCGGCACTACAAGGGTGGGCTCTATCGTGTACTTGGCTGCGCCCGCCACACCGAATCTCTGGAGCATGTTGTTGTTTACCGGGCTTTATATGGCGAAGGCGGTTTATGGGTTCGCCCTTACAGTATGTTTGATGAAACCGTCATTGTTGACAGCCATCAGCAGCCTCGCTTCGAGTATCTGGGTGAAACCCTGCCTGAAGAAGCCTGACAAAAACCCATCGCACAAGAGAGGTTAACGATCAGCGATGTTCGGGACTGTATTCAACCCGATGCCACTTTAGCCTTGCTGCCTGCCTTTGACATATCCAAAATCCAGAGACCTCCAGAAGTTACAGTCTTCATCTTTCCAGCCCTGCTGTGTGGAAAGCTCCAGATCGTAAAACAATTGTTCCTGCCGGGTGTTGAACAGGGGCCAATGCGGATCATCCGGCTTGTTAGGGTTGCCCGTGTAGGCAAAGCGCGTCCAGTCGCCCATCATTTGCTCGCTTAACAGCAGCTCATCACCGCTGAAACGGTTTTCGAACCACGCCATCGGACGATTAAACACAAATTGCAGTTCGGCCGAGTGAAAGGCGCCGAGCTCAATCAGTTCAGGCAAAATAAAATCAGCGTGTTTGTAATTGAAAATATAGGAATCTACCGGCACATGCTGCGACAGATGTTCAGACGCCCATATGCTCTGGCAGGCGAGGTAACCATCGCCAAAAGCTTCAGACAATGCCAGAGCCGGCTCGGCGTAGTCACTGAGTGGATAGTGTACAAGCAGCGCATCTGCAACCTCCTGACTCCCCTGTGCCAGCCATAACAGGCGCTTTTCATAATCGGCTGCATCAAGAGGCTCCATGCGGTAGTTGTGGGAGAACATAATCAGCAGATTGCCTTCGTTACCATTTGCACCATTAATCACCGGTACCTGATTGAATTTGCCCGAATCAAAGGCTTCGGCAAACTGTCTTGTCAGCACCTTTTTGTCTATGACAGGCATCCAGGCTTCATAACCCTCGCCGAAGGCAAAGCCGGGGTCATTGGGCATCACTTCTATCAATCGCTCCGGGCTCTGGCTGCGCATACAGGCCAGCGCATCATCTCCCTCACAGCCAAGTCTTTTTTCCATCTCCAGACCCTGTTGTTCAGCAAGCGACAAATCGGCAAACAGGGTGTTACAGGGGCCACTCTGGATAATCGCCTTGTCAAACAGGCCGGCACTTTCCGGTGAGATCATGTGCAAACAGACACTCCAGCCCCCTGCCGACTCACCAAAAATTGTAATGTTTTCCGGGTCTCCACCAAATTGGGCAATATTGGCTTTGACCCACTGCAGCGCGGCACGCTGATCCTGAATGCCGTAATTGCCCGAAGCACCCTGCTCCGCTGTAAGGGCCGGATGTGAAAGGAAGCCCAACGGGCCAACCCGATAATTCATGGATACACTAACCACGTCACCCTGCCCTGCAAGCCGGGTTGACTCCGTACCCTGAATACCATCTCCACCGATAAAACCACCACCATGAAACCAGACCATCACCGGCAAAGGCTTGAGCGGCAGAACGGAGGGTGTCCAGATATTCAGGTATAGGCAATCCTCTTCGCCGCGTTTCATGTACAGCATGTACTGATAGCAGGCATTGGGTGCCTTTACCGCTTGCAAGATGCCTTGCCACGCTTCAGCCTCATGAGGTGGCTGCCAACGCAAATCACCTACAGGCGGCATGGCGTAGGGAATACCATAAAAAGTATGCACCCCCTCCTGGATAAAGCCCTGTACTTCTCCACTGGCGGTTTTTACAACGGGGCCTTCCGGTGCTCTTGAACAGGAAACAACCATCAGCAACAACAATGTCAGCAGCACCATTCGTGCAATCATTTTCTTCTCCTTTCAGCGTGTTTCCATCCTGGCCAGTGGTGCGGCAGGTAGATCGATAACAGTTTTATAGCAGCCATGGGTTTTTAAGAAAAGTGATACTGCCGGCATTTGTTACCAGAAAAGCCATAAGGTGCCGGCTTTCTGCGCTGGGTCGATCACAGCAAGCCCCGGCTTCAAAATTTTGACTGTTCAGACCAGATCGAAAGTCGACTTTCGGTAAAACGCTTGAGGAATCTGTTCCTTGATGGTTTCGTGATAGGCTGGCAGTTTTGACCAGTGCAAGCCCTGCTTGATGTGATGGGCTGTATGATAGCCGAGATTACCCGTCATGATATTAAACCAGCGACTGGTAATGTTGTAGGATGCCTGAAACGGATCTTCAGTATCCAGACCGGCATGGTGATCGTAAGTCACCCAGCAAGTAAACAGCAGGCTGACAATCATCGGCAAAACAAACAGTAACAGCGCCGGCACCGGCTTGTAGGCCACAAGGGCAATAACCGCGAGAAGCGTCAATACACCAAAGACGATAAAGGCTTTTTGCACTTTCGGATACCTTTTCCCTACCTGAAAACCGCGGTAGTAGGCAGTAGCGGCTATCAGCACCGTATATTCAACAACGCCCATTACCGTACCATCAGCTCTCTTCCAGCCACTTTCATCCTTGTTCTGGTCGAGATAGTTATGATGATGACCCAGCACATGATGTAACACCCACAGGTTAGTCGTGACACCGGTATGCAAGGCGTAGAAAAACTCCAGCAGCCGGTTCAGGGCAACGGAATGAAAAGTCATTGTGTGCTGATGATGGTGATTCCAGGCACATATAACACCCTTGGGCACAATCATCAGCAGAAAATACACACACAACAGCAGTGTGTTGTCGACGGTGAAATAAAGAAAAAAATCAAGAAATGAGAGACAGAGAATCAGCGTGACCGGCAAGATATCGGCTTTGTATTTAAACATGTAAACATCACATAAATCGTTTCCAGCCCGGCAGTGTACCACCGGAATTAAGACAGCGACACTAAAGAGCCGGATTATTATTTCAGGTATTGCGAGAAATCAAATAATTTAACAATCTCCTGCTCGGAATAACCGGCACTCAGGAGCCCCCACATTGCCAGATAACTGAGGCCAAAATTGAAGCAAAGAACCAGTAACCACGAACCAATCAGTGCCAAAAAGCCGATACCGTAGGCTTCCATCATGTATTTGCAGATGTAGACCAGATAGGCAAAACCACCCACGATAATCACCGGCGTTAACAAAGCCGCCCCGCCAACTGCCGAAAGGATGCCAACCAACACCCCGAGAACCAGGCCAAAACACAGCGGCGCCAGCAATACGGTAACCAGCTGCACTTTAACAGCAATCAGGTAACTGGCCTGCGAGCCCATCATCATCACCGCTACCCATTGAATCAGGGCAGTAAACAAAAGATAAAAGCCGAAGCCAATCAACCCGAAAACAACAAGTAACAGCACCCCCGCATCCATAGCATTTATCTCCTGTTATTACTGTAAATATCTGTGTGCTTCAGCCCGCGCAGATAAACTCGACATAATTGCCATCCGGATCCTGCACCTGAGCGCAGCGCACCCCTGGTCTGAGATCACGGATATCAACCGCAATATTGGCACCAAAGCTTTTGCAATCGGCAACCACCTGGTCGAGGTTATTGATATTGATGGTCATGTAGCGAATACCGTTACGCGACATAAACTCACCACCGGCAACATTTTCAGGTTCGGAAAGCGGCACCATGATTCGCAATACGCTGTCACCACAATTCAGGCGGTGAATGGTGCCGAAATTGGGAATCGTCACATCGTCCTCCTGAGAAAAACCCAGCACATCCCGGTAAAACGCCACCATTTTCTCACCGTTTTTGGAAAGAATGCCGACATCAAGCGCCGCTTTCGCCAAATCCACAGCCATAACAACCTCTATAAATCATTTTTGAAGAACCACATATTAACGGCAATCCCGGTTCAAGTTAACCTCTGTCGAAAGGAACCCCCCCGATTTTATGCCAGGTACCGTACCGGGCTTGAAATATTCAATGAAACGCCGGTTGCTTGCAGTCCACACCCGATTGCGGTGCAATACGCCTGCCCGACAAGCGGCAGGTTTTCCGGTTTTACACCACTTTTTCAGGATAACAGATGACCAACCTTTATTATGAAGACATTTCCCCCGGTTTCCGCTCAAGCTCCAGAGGCTACACACTGACGGAAGCGGAAATCATCGAGTTTGGTCAACGCTGGGATCCCCAGCCTTTTCATACCGACCCGCTCGCCGCAAAAAATTCGGTTTTCGGACGGCTTGTTGCGCCGGGATGTTACCTGTTTTCGGTTCGCTCATGGCTGGTTGATAAACTTGAAGATCGTCCTGTATTTGCTGCCGGTCTGGGGCTGGAAAACATGAAGCTGCCGAATGCTGCAGGCGCCGGTGACACCCTGACTTTATCGGTCGAATGTACCCAACGCCGCGAATCGGCTTCCCGCCCCGATCTCGGGCTGGTGTGGATGCACAATGTGATTCACAACCAGCACGGGCAAATTGTCATGGAACTGACCGCCGTCATGCTGGTGCACAAGCGCAAAACCGGGAAAGACTGAGGGAAGCGGCTTTATGCCATACAGAAGTGGCGGATCAGCTGTGTAAAAACAGTTACCGCCGGGTCGATCTGGGCCAGATTGATGTATTCGTCCGCCTGGTGTGCCTGGTCAAT
>JAGRJA010000309.1 GCA_020443005.1 Pseudomonadales bacterium | reverse complement strand
TTCAGTCAGTGGCCTCTTCCCTTGTCAAACCATTGTAATTTTCCATGCAGCGAAACCACAGAGCCTACAATCAGCAAGGAAGGTGATTTTACGCTGGCATTTTCAAGCACATCGACGATGGTTTCCAGTGTTGCGATATGCACTTGCTGATCCATTGTTGTGCCTTTTTCAATCAATGCTATCGGTAACTTTTTGTCAGCGCCATGCAAAACAAGCTCGCGGGCAATAATCGGCAAACCCTTAAGCCCCATATAAAAAACCAGCGTCTGCCCCGGTTGAACCAGTGTTTTCCAATCGAGGTCGACAGTGCCGTCCTTTAACTGGCCGGTCACAAAGCGAACAGACTGGGCATGATCACGATGCGTCAAAGGTATTCCGGCATAAGCCGCACAACCGTTTGCTGCAGTAATACCGGGAATTACCTGAAAGGGTATCGACTCGGAAGAAAGCTCTTCAATTTCTTCTCCACCACGCCCGAAAACAAAGGGATCACCTCCTTTCAATCGCGCTACCCTTTTACCCTGTTTTGCATGTTGAACCAGCAGTCGATTGATATCATCCTGCGGTACTGCATGATTGGCCCTGCGTTTGCCGACATAGATTTTTTCCGCATCGGGTCGTATCAGGGACATCACCTCATCGGAAACCAGACGATCATAAAGTACAACATCCGCCTGTTGAATCAACCTGAAAGCTCGCAATGTCAACAAGCCCGGATCACCGGGACCCGCGCCAATCAAGTAGACCTCCCCGGCACCAATGGTTTTCTCAGGATTCTCTACGGCCTTTTCCAAAAGGCTTTGCGCTTCAGCTTTCTTGCCCGAAAAAACCGCCTCAGCCACAGCCCCCTGTAAAACACTTTCCCAGAAAGCGATGCGCTGTTTTTCATCCGGAATCGCCCGCCTGACCTTCTGGCGATACTCACCCACAAGCCCGGCCAACTCACCATAGCCCGATGGCACAAGGCCGTTTATCAGATGCTTCAACAGACGGGCAAGAACCGGAGATTTGCCGCCCGCTGAAACCGCAATCTTGAGGGGACCCCTCTCCACGACCGAAGAAAACACAAAATCACAGGCATGGGCATTATCAGCCACATTGACCGGTATGTTTCTTTTTTTACAAACATTAGCGATGGCTTGATTGACCGCAACATCGTCGGTTGCCGCCACAACCAGGTATTGATTATCGATGTCATCGGGCTCATAGGCTTTCTGTTTGATCGCCGCATTATGTTTTTCAAGCATCGCTTTCAAGACCGGATCAAAAGCCAATGCCACGACTGTCAAGACAAAACCGGCATCCAGCAAAATCCTGCAGCGCCGAAAGGCAACCGCACCACCACCGACCACCAATGCCTTTTTTCCTTCAGACTGGTGAAAAAGCGGCAGAAATTTTTTTTCACTTTTTTTCATATTGAAAACGATCGCTAGCTTGCCTCTTCACCCAATAGTCGGTGGCGCTTTTAAAGTGCTGCCATTTTTCAACCTGTGCATTTTCCCGCTTATACATCGGTTGATCATTGCTCATCTCACGCTGGTTGCCGCTCTCGACACCACCCGGACAAAGACCAAAACGCACCATGGCTTCACGGCGTGTACCGATATCACCTTCAACCCCTGAAAAGTCAAACACCCGAATCAGTATGCCTTGAGAAGCATAGTATTCATACAGTGCCTTTGCTGTTTTTTGCGAGCAATAGCTGGAAATAAAAAAATCCGTCGCCTTGAAGTCAAACTCATCTAAACCGGCAAAAGCATCTTGTAAAAATGCCAGTTGTAATGCCGAGCGCAGCTGCAGCAACCGCAAGCTACTTTTGTGCCAGTCTGTATCAGCGAGACTTTTGGTTGCAATATACTGGCTCGCGCCTGAAATTGCCCACGGGCCAATAACTGTTTCCAGTTTTGCCTTGAGCATTTCAGAACAGGAAACAAAACCCACGCGCAGCCCGGGAAGCCCGAAAAATTTGCCGAGAGAGCGCAACACCAGCAATTGCGTCGAATCCAGATCAATCAGCGAATCCTGTGGACGGGTATCAATAAAGGCCTCGTCGACAACCAAAAAACCATCGTGTTGAGCCTGTAAAGCCAGGATTGACTGCAACTCGTCACGGTGAAAGCACTTGCCGTCCGGGTTATTGGGGTTTATCACCACCACCACATCCGGTCGGGAGCGCTTGACCCGTTCGGGCAAGTCCTCTGCATCGGCAGGGTAATATTCGATCTGGCAACCCTTGTGCTGCCAGTGCCAGCCATGCTCTTCATAACCCGGCCAGGGAATCATCACGCGGCGGGCTTCAGGCAGAATGGATGGCAAGGCCTGAATGACGGACTGCGAACCGGGCGTTGCCAGTAATCGGCGACAACCGTAGTAACGCGCGGCCGTGCTGTAGAGTGCCGGAGATGGGTATGGCAGTTGCTCCAGACAATAGGCAGGAATACAACCATCAAATTGCCAGGGCGAAGGATTGATACCGGTCGAGAGATCAAGCCACGCTGAAGCAGGCCTTCCAAAAAGGGCTGCTGCTTCATTGATATTCCCGCCATGTTTCAAAGCTGCCATCGGATACCTTGTGGTGTTAAAAAAGTTGTATCAAAAAAACTGGGCTGACAATCTTATCCTTTCATGACCGATTTCGCATGGGGCAAAATATCGATAACCCTGATTCTGTAAAAATCCCTTCAACCTGCGCTCGCAGTGCTTTCAAGCCTTGACGCCCTCGGTTATGATGATGCGGTTCTTTAAGCACGGCGACTACTTGTCTGATGACACTTATACTCGGGGTTGACCCCGGTTCACGGCGCACCGGTTTCGGCATTATCAATGCTGCAGGCAACAGGCTTGAATATGTTACGAGCGGCACCATACACCTGCCTGCCAATGAGAGCCTGCCGCCCAGACTGAAGGTGATTTTTGATTCACTCACGGAAATAATTCGTACTCATTGCCCGCAGGAAATGGCGATTGAACAGGTTTTTCTCGCGAAAAGCCCTTCTTCGGCCCTGAAACTCGGTCAGGCACGAGGCGCGGCCATTGTTGCCGGTGTAACACAGAACTTGCCGGTTTCCGAGTACGAGGCCAAAAAAGTCAAGCAGTCCGTCGTTGGCACCGGCGCTGCCAGCAAGGCCCAGGTGCAACACATGGTAAAGACATTGCTGAATTTGCCAGGCATTCCTGCCGAGGATGCGGCAGATGCGCTGGCCGTGGCGCTTTGCCATATCCACACCCAAAAATCGCTGATAAATCTTGCCTCGGGGCAAGGCTTTCGCAGAGGTCGCCTGAAATGATTGCACAGCTATGCGGAAAATTACTCACAAAAACACCGCCTTTATTAATAATTGATGTTCACGGTGTAGGCTATGAAGTTCTGGTGCCAATGACATCGTTCTATCACCTGCCTGCCATTGGTGAAACCGTGTTATTACACACACATTTTGTGGTGAGAGAGGATGCACAATTACTTTTCGGTTTTCACAATACGCGAGACCGTGAATTGTTCCGCACCCTCATCAAGGTTAACGGTGTTGGCCCGAAAATGGCACTCGGCATACTGTCCGGAATGGAGGCCGACGAACTGGTGCAATGTGTAATGGACAATGACATCAATTCGCTGGTCAAAGTCCCCGGCGTCGGTAAAAAAACCGCTGAACGCATGGTCGTAGAGCTTCGAGACAGGCTAACGGACTGGGAGAGCGCATTAACAAGCCCCGACCCGGCGATGGCAGGTGAAACTGTCGGGCTCTCACGCTATAGTCATGAGGCGGAGAGTGCACTGATTGCATTGGGTTACAAGGCTGCTGAAGCAACCCGAATGATAAAGTCTGTACTCAAAGATGCGCCTGACCTGCCCAGCGAAGAGCTGATCAGGCTCGCGCTTAAATCCTCTGTCAAATAAACGATCGAAAAACTGATGATAGAAACTGACCGACTGGTAGCACCCGCCGCAATCAAAAAGGAAGACAAGCTGGATCATGCCATTCGTCCCAAAAGCCTGCGAGAGTATGTAGGCCAGCCGGAAGTGTGCGCCCAGATGGAAATCTTTATAGAAGCCGCCCGCCGACGCGGCGAAGCACTCGATCACACATTGATCTTTGGCCCCCCGGGTCTTGGCAAAACAACATTGGCCAACATTATTGCCGAGGAAATGCGTGTCAATGTGAAATCAACTTCGGGCCCGGTACTGGAAAAAGCCGGAGACCTTGCCGCACTGATGACCAATCTCGAAGAAGGCGATGTGCTGTTCATCGATGAAATTCATCGCTTGAGCGCTACGGTTGAAGAAATTCTCTACCCTGCGATGGAAGATTACCAGCTCGACATTATGATTGGCGAAGGCCCGGCAGCCCGCTCTATCAAACTGGACCTCCCCCCCTTTACCCTTGTAGGTGCCACCACCAGAGCCGGCATGCTGACTTCACCCTTGCGCGACCGCTTCGGGATTGTCCAAAGACTTGAGTTCTACAACATCAGGGATCTCGGCACCATCGTCAACCGTTCTGCCAAAATACTCAATATCACGCTGGACGATCAGGGTGCTCACGAAATCGCCCGTCGTGCTCGCGGGACACCCCGAATTGCCAACCGCTTGTTGCGACGGGTGCGCGATTATGCAGAAGTCAAACACGATGGCAACATCACCGCCGGCATTGCCGATGATGCCCTTAATATGCTCAAAGTTGACAAGCATGGCCTTGATCATATGGATCACCGGCTTCTGCTTGCCATGATCGAACGCTTTGACGGTGGCCCGGTCGGGCTCGACAATCTCGCCGCTGCCACCGGTGAAGCCCGTGACACGATGGAAGATGTACTGGAGCCCTACCTGATCCAGCAGGGTTACATGGCCCGCACACCCAGAGGGCGCATTGCCACCCGGCAGGCCTACAAGCATTTCAATATTCCCTACCACAATCGCGAAGACAATGGCCGGAGCGGTCAGCAACACAACGACACCTGAAGCCGGAAAATATTGCAGCATGAACATGGCTAACACTGAATTTTCTTTGCCTTTACGGGTCTATATCGAGGACACCGATGCCGGCGGCATTGTTTATTACATCAACTACCTGAAATACATGGAACGCGCCCGCACTGAATTCATGCGCTCACTGGGTTACGCCAAAACAGCCATTTTTGCCGATGACCTGATGTTTGTGGTGCACACTTCCAATGTGCAGTACCTTGACTCGGCACGGCTCGACGATGAGGTTGTCGTGACAGCAAAGCCTGTAAAAATGGGCAAAACGAATATCTGTTTTCATCAACAGGTGCGACGGGGAACAAGTGTTCTGTGCCGGGCTGACATTCGTATCGCCTGTGTCGATCAGAAAAATCGCAAACCGCGCGCCATGCCTGTTTCGATGCAACAAACGATTCAATCATTTATCACTGTTCCTGAGGAGTAAAGTGTGGAAGAACAACTATCGATCTGGAGTCTGGTTGCCAATGCCAGTGGTCTGGTACAACTGGTTATGCTCGGGCTTTTTTTACTGTCCGTTGTCTCCTGGGTCATGATCGTTCAGCGTGCACTTTATTACCGCAGAACAGCACAGGAAATGAAGATCTTTGAACAGCAATTCTGGTCAGGCGTCGATCTGGCACAGCTTTATCGGGATGGCAACGATCGCGCAAAAACAACAGGAACAGAAGGCATGGAGTCCATCTTTCGCGCGGGCTTCAAGGAATTCACCCGTTTGAGAAAACAGTTCGGCAATGACTCTGAAGCCATCATGGAAGGCACGCAACGGGCCATGCGGGTTGCGCTTTCAAGGGAAGAGGAAAAACTTGAAAAACACCTGCCCTTTCTCGCCAGCACAGCCTCAACCAGTCCCTATATCGGTTTGTTTGGCACAGTCTGGGGCATTATGAATTCCTTTCGCGGTTTGGCCAACATGCACCAGGCAACACTTGCCGTGGTTGCGCCCGGCATTTCAGAAGCATTGGTTGCAACGGCGATGGGCCTGTTTGCTGCCATTCCTGCCGTTCTCGCCTACAACCGTTTTTCTGCCCGTATGGACAGACAAATGAGCACTTACGAAACCTTTGCAGAAGAATTTGCCAGTATATTGCATCGACAGGTACACACATCAGCGACTAACGGAAACCAATAAATGAGCAGCCGAAAAAACAAGCGTCGGCTGGTAGCCGAAATCAATGTGGTTCCCTATATTGATGTGATGCTGGTTTTGCTGATCGTTTTCATGGCGACGGCTACCGTGTTGATGCAAGGTGTCCAGGTTGATTTGCCTCAGGCCCCCTCCTCCACCATTAATGAAAAGGATGAGCCGCTCATTGTTTCAATCAAGCAGGACGGTTCCCTTTATATCAATCTCGGCAGAGATGAAAAAAATGCTGTGCCGCTTGAAACCATCCAGCAGCAGGTCGCTAAAATCATGCGCACTAAACCACAAACGCCAATATTGGTATGGGGCGATAAAAATGTGGATTACGGCAAGGTCGTCGAACTGATGACACAGTTACAAATTGCCGGGGCAGAAAGCGTAGGACTGGTTACCGAGCCTCCGACAATTCAATGATTGATCTGGAAAAAACATTTGCCAAACCTTCAAGCGATGATTATTTCATTCCGCTGGTTTGCAGTTTTTTGCTGCACACAATCATTCTGCTGCTGATCGCTTTCGGGTGGGAAGCCTCTGCAGCAAGGCCACCCGTAAAACAGCCCGATTATATCAAGGCAAAACTGGTTAAAGTTGAAGCACCAAAACCGAAAAGTGAAGATAAAAACCCACTGAAAGCCCCAAAACCGATACCGGTAGCAGATATCGAAAAAATAAAAGCGGAGCAGAAAAAGCGGGAAGCTGAAAAAAAACTTGCCGATGAAAAGAAACTTGCTGAAAAACGCGCTGCGGAGCAAAAAGCCGCCGAAGCCAAAAAAGCAGAGGAGGCAAAAAAACTTGCTGCCGCCAAAAAAGCTGAAGCCGAGAAAAAGCTTGCCGATGAAAAAAAAGCCGCAGAAATCGCTCGCCAGAAAAAAGCGCTTGAAGCCCAGCAGCTCAAGGAAAAACAACAACATGAAAAACAGCTGAAGGAAAGGCAACAACAGGAAGCGCTCGCCAGGGCAGAAGCCAAACGAAAAGCCGAAGATGAACTGTTATTGGCCATGCAACAGGAAGAAAACTTCCGGCAGCAACAACGCGATGAAGAAATCGCACAGGATTACGCCTCATTGATCCGTCAGCGCGTTGAACAGCAATGGAGCCGTCCGCCCAGTGCACGGCGAGGCATGGAAGTCCTGCTCGAAATAACCCTGGTCCCCACAGGCTATATCGTTAATGTTGCGATACTCAAGGGCAGTGGCAACAGGGCTTTTGATTTGTCAGCCGAGCAAGCGGTGCGTAAAGTGGAAAAATTCGAGGAACTGAAAAACATGCCTGCCTCGGTCTTTGAGGCCCAGTTCAGGCAGTTTCGGTTACTCTTCAAACCGGAGGACAAACCATCTTGAGAAAGTTTTTTTTCATTGTTTTTTTTCTGTTTTCCAGTCACAGCCAGGCCAGTCTGGTTATCGAAATCACCCGGGGAGTGGACAACCCGACCTCGATCGCCATTGC
>JAGRJA010000308.1 GCA_020443005.1 Pseudomonadales bacterium | reverse complement strand
TCGACAAAAGACCAGCGGTATACTCCTTATTCTCTGTGCCGTTATTGCGATGATGATAGCCAATTCACCCTTGCATCATCATTTTGAGCATTTACTGCACACCAAACTTGCAATGTCTTTTGGCGAACATCTTTTCAGTCTCAGTCTGCATCACTGGATCAATGAGGCACTGATGGCGTTGTTTTTTTTCGTCATGGGCTTGGAGCTGAAGCGGGAATTCATGGTGGGCGAGTTATCGCGCTTTCGGCAGGCATTGTTGCCGATGATTGCCGCTGTCGGTGGTATGATCATGCCCGCAGTGCTGTATCTCACCGTCAATTATCAGGGTGAAGCTGTTGTCGGGTGGGGTATACCCATGGCTACCGATATCGCTTTCGCGATTGGCGTACTCAGCTTGCTGGGCGACAGGGTGCCGCGTTCGTTGTTAACCTTTCTGATCGCGCTGGCCATTGTTGACGACCTTGGTGCTGTGGTTGTGATTGCCCTGTTTTATACCGCGAAGGTCAATCTGGTTGCGCTGGCATATGCATTGCTGGTTATAGCCCTTCTCGCCGTGATGAACCTTGTCGGTATCCGACGGGTTTTGCCTTACTCGCTTGTGGGTATTCTCTTGTGGCTGACTATTTTGTCGAGTGGTATTCATGCAACCATTGCGGGCGTTGTGCTGGCATTCTGTATTCCGATTCGACCGAAATATGATGTTGAACACTTTATCAATCGTGTTCGGGGTTTATCCCAGCAAATGAAAAAATCCCTGAGTGACAACCCGGACATTATTCACAACGATGAGTTGCGTACGCAGGTCACGGCCATGTCCAATGGCGTTATGCTGGTGCAGGCGCCAGCCCAGAAGCTGGAACATGCCCTTCATCTGCCAGTTGCCTATTTGATTATCCCGCTCTTTGCCCTTGCCAATGCGGGTATTCCGATTGCCTTTGGCAGTTTTTTTTCGGATTTGGCCTTACCTGTTACGCTGGGTATTATTTTCGGCTTATTTGCCGGAAAACTGCTCGGTATCGTCGGCTTCACCTTCGTGGCAATGAAAATGGGAATAGTGTCCCTGCCGAAAGACCTCAACATGAGGCATATTATTGGTGTCGGTTTGCTGGGTGGTATCGGGTTTACTATGTCGATCTTTATTGCCGATCTTGGTTTTCAGGGGCAGGCTGAACTGTTGCAGCAGGCGAAAACGGGAATCATTTTTTCGTCCCTTTTATCGGGTTTATCCGGTTATTTCTGGATAGCCAGGGTTTGCTCGGCAACAAAATAACCCGACAGCAAGCAAATACAGGCTTATGGGTTTTGTTGCCGTTCTGACAGTTTCATCACACCTTCGCGGATGGCAATAAACAGGCCTTCGGCGCTCACAGTCAACACATCATTGGCGTACATTTCCCCTTCCATAATAATCTTGCGACCATTGATGGATTTTACACGGGCAACGAGTTGTAACTCGGTGTTGAGAGGCGTGGGCTTGTGATAGTGCAATGTCAGTTTGCCGGTCGCCCCGGCCTGACCGGTAATCAACTGCGCGGCACCGAGGAAGTCATCAAAAATGGCCGATACAATCCCGCCGTGCACACAGTTGGGAGGCCCTTCGTAACACCAGTTACAGTTTACCCGCCCATGCGCTTCTTTTGTTTCTGTATCCAGCCACATATTCAGTGGAGGTGCGATAGCATTGATGGTTCCGGCGATGGGGGTTATTTCCCTCGACATGACGCGATACCCGCCATTGCGGGTTCCGTCGCCAATCCAGCTGGTGCGACCATTTCGCTCAATGCCGTTGGCTAGTGTCTGTTTGGCTTCACACAGTTGTGCTTCCAGCTTTTCAAGCGCTTCAAGGCCGGTTTCGCGGGTGAGCAATTGTTCCGCAAGAAACTGAATTTGCTGCGCAATCCGGCGACGGGCTGCCCAGCACTCGTCAAGCGGTGGCATGACCTCAATAGAAGCAAAAGGGTTTTCGTGTGTGCTCATAATAGGGTTCCTGTTGCTTCAGCTGTTGCGGTTTGTTCGGGGTTTTCGCTCGCACTGACCGTGTTTACAGGCGACTGCTGGCTGGCGATGAACGCTTGCAGCACGACATCCTTCATTGCTGTTTGAACCTTGTTGAGATGCTCGACCAGTGCTTCCTGCTTTTGCCATTGATCAAATGTGTTGCGGGCAATTTCTGCGAGGTTCAGTGGGCCTGATGGCGGCGGTGGTGAAAAGCCGGTGAGAGTCAGGCGGCACCATTCCAGCTGGTTTTGAAGTGACAGGGCAAAGGGCAGGCGTTTTTCGACATAGGGGTCGATGAGTTTCAGCGCCGTGTTGATACTGTAGACAATATCATCCTCAATGACATCGGGTGCAGGGTTCTTGCCATAGCGGTTTTCATCCTTGTCGCCCGGCATGCAATAGGTGGCAATGAAAACCCAGATACTGCCGATTACAGGTACCAGGTTGAGGAGCAGGTACCAGGCAGGCTTGTCGCGATCGTGCCAGCGCTTGACCTGCAGTGAAAGTAATGGGCCCAGCATCACAAGAAAGTAGCTCTGAAACCATAACTGCGGATCAATGATTTCAAATACCTTGATGTTCACCAGTCGTAACAGGGTTGGCGCCAGCGAACCGACGACAATCATCAGTGATGCCAGCCAGTAATCCTTGCGCCCGAGGCGCCCTTTCCACGACAGGAGTAACCAGTTCAAGCCATTCACAGGTCGTCACCCTCCAGGGAATAGAATTCCTCGTGAGCTGGTTTTATGCCCATTGCCGTTTTGGCATTTTCTCCGAGTAAATACAGGCAGGGAACGAGAATCAGCGTCACGGTAGTGGCCAGTAAAACCGCAAAGGAGAGTGAGATAACCATCGGGATCAGGAATTGTGCCTGTGTGCTTTTCTCGAACATGATAGGTATCAGGCCAATAAATGTGGTCAGTGATGTCAGTATAATTGGTCGAAAGCGATCTGAAGCGCCCTGTGTGACGGCATCGAGAATAGCCAGCCCCCGTTCACGCAGTTCGTTAATCCTGTCAATCAGAACAAGGTTGTCATTGACGACAACGCCGGCAGCGGCGGTAATGCCCATCATGGAAAAGATGCTGATTTCCTTGTGGAACACAATATGGCCGACCATGCTGCCGACAAAGCCGAAAGGCACGGCAGTGAGAATAATGAAAGGCTGCCAGTAGGAGTGAAAGGGCAGGGCCATCAAGGCATAAATCGCCAAAAGGGTGACAACCCAGGCAACAACCATTGCATGTTGAAAATCGCTTTGCTCCTGTTGGGCACCATCGACCTTTATATCGAAACCGGGGAATTGTTTCTTCCATTCCGGCAGTTTGTTTTCAAAAGCAGCTTTGGTGATCTTGTCGGCATCGTTAATAGAGGCAATGACATCGGCTTCAATCAGCGAAGTGCGCTTTCTGTCGACGCGGTTGATAGCATTGAAACCGGGGACATAGACGGCTTCAGCAACGGCTTCAAAAGGTACTTCGCGGCCATCCGGGGTGCGGATGCGAATATCGTTGAAATGGTCGAGTGAGTGCCGCTCGCTCTGGGAATAACGAATCATGACCTTGACATCGTCCTTGTCACGAGGGATGCGTTGCGCCTCTTCCCCGTAAAAACCCTGGCGAACCTGTCGCGCAACATCGTAAAGGGTGATGCCGAGGTTGTTGGCGTAGGGTAGCAGCCTGATTTCGATTTCGGGCTGGGTGTGTTGCAGCGTGTCGCTGATCGCGTAAACACCAGGGTAGCGGGAAAGCTCGTCCTTGACGATTTCCGAAGCTTTCTGAAGATCATCGAAGTTATCGGCAGTCAGGCGCCATTTTATATCCTTGCCGGCGTCGTTGAGGGTGTAATTGATTTCAAAGGACTCGATATTGGGAAGCGGGCCCACCGATTCACGCCAGACATTGGCGAGTTTTTCTGCACTGACATTGCGTTTTTCTGAGCCTTCGAGCTCGATGACCTGGGTTATGGTGTTGTCGATGGTCTTTGTCAGCAGGTTTTTGATCAGCGGTGCATCGGGTTCGGCGCCGGTGAGTTCGGGGTTATCCTTCAGTTTGTGGGCGGCATTTTCCAGTTTTCTGGCTACTGAGAGGGAGTCGCTGAACGGACCGCCTTCAGGCAGCTCAACGGTCGCCATAATGAAATCGGAGGGCACATTGGGCGCGAACGCTGTCGGCAGTCGGCCGCTCATGTAGTAAACCACAGCCAGCATAAAGCAGCAGAAGAAAAAGGCGATGGTGGTCGTGTTGCGCGCCAGTGATTTTTTGAGCAGGGGCATATAGAGTTTGAAAACAAAAGCCTCCAGCCCGTTAGAAAAGAAATCGCGCGTTTTTTTCAGGGCGTGGCCTGCGGCTGAAACCGGTGGTTTTTCCGGTGGCATGGTGGCCAGATGCGCCGGCAGAATCAGCAGTGACTCCAGTAGTGAAAAAAACAAGGTCAGAATGACGATGGTCGGTATTGGCAGCCCCATCTTGGCATTGGTGCCGGGCATGAAATAACCGGGTGCAAAGGCAAACATGCTGCTGATTACCGCAAACAGGACCGGTCTGGCAACGCGAGCTGCAGCCCGCCCTGCATGCAATACGCCGGTGTACCCGCGTTGTTGGCTGCTGTAGATGGCCTCACCGACGATGATGGCATCATCGACAACAATACCGAGAATGAGCATGAAGGCAAACAGCGCAATCATGTTAAGGCTGACACCGGTCAGGGGCAGAATAAACAGGGTTCCCATAAAAGACACGGCGATGCCTGCACAAACCCAGAAGGCCAGCAGTGGGCGAAGGAAGAGCACCAGCACGATGAAAACCAGCACAAGCCCCTGAAAGCCATTGGTTAAAAGGGTGTTCATGCGCCCGTTGAATAACACCGATACATCCATCCACATGGTGACATCAATGCCGGGCGGCAATTTGGGTTGGAGCTCCTTGAGATACGCCTTTACAACTTTGGTGGTTACCAGCACATTGGGTTTGTTGGTGATATAAACCCGCAGAAACATCGCGTTCTTGCCATTAAAGCGGGATTCGACACTCTGCTCCTGAAAGGCGTCGCGAACAGTGGCCACATCGCCCAGCCTTATGCGGGTGCCGTCCAGTGTGCTCAACAAGACGATATTTTCGAAATCTTCCCGGGTATAGGCCTGACCGCGTGTCTGGATTTGTATGTCCCCATTCTCAGAGCGAATTTCTCCGGCAGGCAGGTTGATGGATGTGCTTTGTACGGCCCGAACAACATCGTCAAAATCGAGGTTGTAGCGGCGCAGATCCATTTCCGAAAGCTCGATGGAGAGTTCTGCCGGTCGCGTCGCACTGATTTCAACAAGCGATACACTGGGCAGCAATGCGACTTCATCGCGAATTTTTTCAGTGTAGGCTTTCAGTTCAGCTTCCCGTACATCGCCGGAAATGGCGATACCCATGACCTGTATACGGAACTGATCCTGCTTGATGACGGGGCGTTCTGCCTGGGAGGGAAAGGTATTGATCGAGTCTATCTCGCCCTTGACTTCATTCAGCAACTGTTGGGTATCGTGCCCGGTAATGGCCTCGATGCGCACGACACAAACATTCTGGCGTGCGCTGGAATTGATTTGCTTGATGCCATCGAGATTGTGCACAGCCTCTTCAATGCGTACACAGATTTGTTGTTCAACTTCCTGGGGGCCGGCGCCGGGGTAAACCATTGTGACGGTTACTGCTTCCAGCGGAATGGACGGGAAAACCTCCTTGTCCAGCAGTTTCATGCCAAGCAGACCGCCAATCAGAATAATAATCATCAGCAGGTTGGCAGCCACTGGCGTCTCGCAAAACCATTTTATGATCTTGCTCACAGTGAGTCAGCCTCATGCGCAGATTGTCGGGTGTCTGGTAAGGGTGTGACTTCAAGCCCCTCGCTGGCGTATTGCACATGAGACACGACCAGTCGGTCACCGCGCTGTATATCGCTGCGAACGAGCACATGATCCGGGTTGGCTTGCAGTATTTCTACATCTACCCGCTGCAGGCGGTTATCTTGATCCAGGCGATAGATGTAATGATTATCGTACAGCGCATCTCTGGGCAGGGTTAATACCTGGTCAATGGAGCGCCCGGTAATTTTTGCATTGACGAACAGGCCGATGGAAAGCGGAACACGGGTGAGGTCTTCGGTGAGCATGAAAGGGTCGCTCACTTCTGCGACAGCGTAGACCACGCGACTGGCTACATCGATACTGGCATCGGTTCGCACCAGCGTGCCCTGCCATTCAAACTGGCGATTGCCGAGTGTTGCATTAAGCGTTACAACAGGGGCGGGAATGGCGGAATCGTGCGACCAGCCGTAGGGCAGTTCGACAAGCCGCAACTGTCGATTGGTGAGCGGCAGGCGGATTTCCACCTTGTCCGAGGAGTAAATCCTTGCGACCGGGGTACCGGGAGCAACAAACTGGCCGCGGTCAACCTGAGTGGAACGGATGCGGCCATCAAAAGGTGCCTTGATTCGGGTGCGTTCGAGATTCAGTTGCGCCTGCTCGAGAGAGGCTTCCGCTGCCCTGAGCGCTGCTTCTGCACTGGCAACCTGGGGCTTTCTCAAAAACAGGGCATTGGCTTCTTCGTTACCCAGATCACGCCATTCGCGTTTTGCCTGACGGGCGCGTCCCTTTTCTGTTGCCAGCAACTGTTTGGCTTCCGCAACCCGCGAACGCGCCTGCACAACGGCGATTTCATAGTCAGCCGGCTCGATTTGTACAAGCACATCATCCTTGCTGAAAAACCCCCCGTCGGCAAACCAGGGGCTCACGGCAATGATTTCACCGCCCACCTGCGCAACAATATCAATCTGGTGGCGGGGCTGGACTGTTCCCTGAGTTTCCACTTGCAGAGTGACGGTTTCAGGTTCGGCAAGGGAAAATAAAACCTCCGGTCTGATTTCCTCCTGCGGTGCCTCCGGTACTGCAACAGGTCGAGTCACCCATAGCAGTATCGCCAGCGCAATGCCGATGATCAGAACAACCAGGCCGCCGAAGCTGGCGCCACCCGGTTGTTGCCCGTTTTCTTCTAACCCAATGCTCATATAAAACCCTTGGCAGGTTGTTTGTCTTGTTTGCAGCGCCCGAGAAACCAGCCCGTCGAATGCGGCTGCTCCCTGAACGGTCGTTTTCCCGGCAAAGTTAATGGCTTCGGGGCTGTTGTACCATTCGGGATTCACGCATAATGCGCCGCGTTTTTTGATTTCAGGAAGTTATCCAATGAAACCCATTGTTAACCGCATAGCTGATGAGCTGAATGTCAAACCAGGCCAGATAGAGGCGGCGATTACCCTGCTGGATGAAGGCGCGACCGTGCCCTTCATCGCTCGTTACCGTAAAGAGGCGACCGGCGGACTGGATGATACCCAGATGCGACAACTTGAAGACCGCTTGCGTTATTTGCGCGAGCTGGATGAGCGACGCAACAGTATTCTCAAGCTGATCGCCGAACAGAACAAGCTTACGCCCGAACTGGAACAACGGATTCTGGTCGCCGAAACCAAGAACCAGCTCGAAGATCTTTACCTGCCTTACAAGCAAAAGCGTCGCACAAAAGCACAAATTGCGCGAGAGGCTGGCATTGAGCCACTGGCGGACAGCTTGCTTGCCAACCCGGATCAACAACCTGATGTATTGGCCGCTGCCTATATTGATGCTGAAAAAGGTTTTGCCGACAGCAAGGCAGTGCTGGATGGCGCCAAGCAGATTCTGATGGAGCGCTTCAGTGAAGACGCGGTCTTGCTCGGTGATTTGCGCGAGCGTTTGTGGCAGGAGGGTTTGCTGGTATCAAAAGTGTCTGAAGGCAAGGAAAAGGAAGGCGAAAAATTCCGTGACTATTTTGACTTCAGCGAAGCGCTGAAAAAAATCCCCTCGCATCGTGCGCTGGCGCTGTTTCGTGGTCGTAATGAAGGTGTGCTGCAGCTGGCCATCAAACTGCCTGATGAAGCGGATCAGAAAATTCACCCTTGCGAACAGGCCGTGGCAAACCATTGGCACATCAAACATCAGGGGCGTGCTGCCGATGACTGGCTGGCCGAAGTGGTGCGCTGGACATGGCGGGTAAAACTGTTAACTCATCTGGAAACAGACCTGATGGGTCAGGTGCGCGAAGCGGCCGAGGCCGAGGCCATCAAGGTGTTCGGTCTTAATCTGAAGGATTTGTTGTTGGCAGCACCGGCGGGGCAAAAAGCTACCATGGGGCTCGACCCGGGTTTGCGTACCGGAGTGAAAGTGGCCGTGATAGATGCAACCGGAAAGGTGCTCGATCATGCGGCTATCTTCCCCAATCCCCCGCAAAACAAGCAGGCAGAGGCAGCCAAAGTGGTAGTTGGTCTGTGTCGCAAACACGGGGTTGAACTGATCAGTATTGGCAACGGCACGGCCTCGCGGGAAACAGAGCGCTTCGTTGGCGATATCATCAAGTCGCACCCGGAACTGGGTTTGAGAAAAGTGGTAGTGAATGAGGCGGGTGCTTCTGTTTATTCGGCCTCCGAGTTTGCGGCAAAAGAATTTCCCGATCTTGATGTCACCATTCGCGGTGCAGTTTCGATTGCACGCCGCTTGCAGGACCCGCTTGCCGAGCTGGTCAAGATCGAACCCAAATCCATCGGTGTAGGCCAGTACCAGCACGATGTATCGCAGGTGCAGCTATCGCGCACACTCGATGCAGTGGTTGAGGATTGTGTCAATGCGGTCGGGGTAGATGTGAACACAGCCTCGGTACCGCTGCTGGCCAAGGTGTCTGGCCTTAACCAGACGCTGGCCGCCAATATTGTCGATTTCCGCGATGCCAACGGTTCGTTTTCAAACCGCGAACAACTGAAAAAAGTCAGTCGTTTTGGCGATAAAACCTTTGAGCAAGCCGCTGGCTTCTTGCGTATCGTTAAAGGCGATAACCCGCTGGATGCGTCCTCTGTTCACCCCGAAGCCTACGCACTGGTTGAACGCATGGCAGAGATAAAAGGCATGCCGTTGGAAAAGTTGGTGGGCAACAGCGCTTTTGTGCGCAGCTTGCAGCCGCGTGATTTCGTCACAGAGCAGTTTGGCCTGCCAACGGTAACGGATATTCTCAAAGAGCTCGAAAAACCCGGCCGTGACCCGCGCCCCGAATTCAAAACCGCCAGCTTTCAGGAAGGGGTGGAAAAAATAGCCGACCTGAAAGAAGGCATGGTGCTGGAAGGCACAGTGACCAATGTCACCAACTTCGGTGCTTTTGTGGATGTGGGGGTGCATCAGGATGGCCTGGTGCACATCTCGGCTTTGGCCGATACTTTCGTCAAAGACCCACGCGATGTGGTGAAAGCAGGTGATATCGTCAAGGTGAAGGTCATGGAAGTGGACGCTGACAGGAAGCGTATTGCGCTCTCCATGCGTATGGGCGACGAACCAGCCTCAAAAAGCAAGCGCGTTGTGGGCAAGCCTCAGGGTGCCGAACGCAAAAAAAGCGCGGCCAGGCCTCATTCGGCAAGCAAGCCAGCATCGACATCTGCACCCGCCAAGGGTACCTTTGCGCAATTGTTTGATACTGCGAAAAACCGCAAGGGCGGCCGTTTGTGAGCGTAAAACCGGCACAAAAACACAAGGCACTGATGGTGCAGGGCACTACCTCCGATGCGGGTAAAAGCACGCTGGTGGCAGGCTTCTGTCGCTTGTTGGTGAATCGCGGTATGTCGATTGCGCCCTTCAAGCCGCAAAACATGGCCTTGAACAGCGCGGTAACAGTGGATGGCGGTGAGATAGGCCGCGCTCAGGCAGTACAGGCGCAGGCCTGTCGTTTGGATGCGCACACCGACATGAACCCGATTCTGCTCAAACCCAATACCGATATTGGCGCACAGGTAAT
>JAGRJA010000307.1 GCA_020443005.1 Pseudomonadales bacterium | reverse complement strand
GGTATGACTGCTTCACCGGACGGTGTTGCCAGCTATCTGGCAGAGAACTCCAGTAAGCTCTGATTGTTGACCGTTTTTAGTTTCACAGACAATAAAAAACCCCGCATTAGCGGGGTTTTTTATTGATGGGCGTATCTTATTCCGGCATCAGGGCATTTACTTTTTCGAGTGCCTCGACATATTCGTTAAGCAGACGGAAAATCAGGTCGCGACACGACTCAACTTCATTGATCTGGCCGACTACCTGACCAACCGGATTAAATGCCACTTTCTGGCACTCACCAACGGCTGCATATTTGTGGGTGCGGCGAATGGCATCTGCAGTGACCAGACCTTGTAAAGGCATGCCGAGAGGTTCGGGGTTACCTTCAGTTGCCCACGCTTCTGTCCAGTCGTTTTTGAGCATACGACAGGGCTTGCCTGTCCATGATCGTGAGCGAACCGTGTCTTCTTCCGTTGCGTCAAAGTAGGATTGCTTTTGCGCGGGTTCCGCTTCCGCTTCTTCAACAGCCAGCCATAGTGAACCAGTCCATACGCCCTGTGCGCCCAGCGCCATTGCAGCAAGCATGGCACGACCGCTTCCGATACCGCCTGCCGCCAGCACTGGCGTATCGCCCACCGCATCGATGATCTGTGGCCACAGTACCATGGAACCCACTTCACCCGTGTGGCCACCGCCCTCGGTACCTTGGGCAATGATGAAATCAAGCCCGGCGTTTTTGTGCTGTTTGGCCTGTTTGACCTTGCCGCACAGTGCACCAACCAGACGCCCTGAATCCTGGATACGCTTGATAATATCGGCGGGCGGTGTGCCCAGCGCGTTTGCAATCAGGCGGCATTTCGGGCGTTTAAGGGATTCATCAACGAGCAGGGTGGCAATGGCTTCGTTCCAGCCCAAAAGCCCCATCTTGTCATCCTTGTCAGGCCATTCGGGTACACCGTGATCTGCCAGCAGTTTCGCAGCAAAATCGTGATGCTCTTGGGGAACCATGGCCTGCAGCATTTCTTCCAGTTTTGCCGGGTCCATTTCGCCCATACCTTCGTATTTCTGGGGGATAACAATATCCACGCCATAGATATGATCGCCAATGTGATCATCGATCCAGTCGAGTTCCTGCTTCAGTTGCTCCGGGGTGAAACCCACAGCACCCAAAACACCAATGCCGCCCGCTTTACTCACTTCAACGACAACATCGCGACAGTGAGTGAAGGCGAAAATGGGAAGGTCAATACCCAGTTTTTTGCAGAGTTCAGTTTGCATAGTTTGCCTCATGTAGTAGTGATAAAAATTGATGGGCTAGATTATGGAGATAAAATGATAGGAGTCAATTCGGGGGATATACTTGCGTGCTTTTAAATACGGGTTTCCGGCTTGCGATGTGTTGTGAAAAGTTATTTTATCAGCCAGAAAAAAAGCTTTGGGCCGACTTCCACAACATCAGGAGCCCGCTTGCCGGCATAAACCAGTAAAGCAGTTGACGAAACCTGTCATCACTCATGTCGACAAGGTGTTTTCTGGCGAGAAAAATACCGCAGACCGCGCCAAGGCCCAGTAATACACCCCAGCCCAGAATGCGTGTATTGATGATACCCAGTGAGCCATAAGTCATTAATTTGAAGACCTGCATGGCAAGGCTGTTGACAGACTTGGTGGCGACCAGGGCTTCCTTGCTAGTACCGTGGTTGAGAAAAAACGGGTTGAATACCGGCCCGACGGCGCCAATCACGCCCGAAATACCGGCGACGACAAGCCCGAGAGGAAAAAACCAGACGGTTTTCATCGTGAAAGGCCTGGCAGATTGGTTGAACCTGTACTGGAGGACGGTGGAAACCAGAAAAAGTCCGACCAGCAGTTCAAGCCAGCGGGCTTCCAACAGGGTAAATGCCCAGCCACCCGAAACAGCACCGATCAGGGTGCCGGGAAGCAGGTAACGCAGGATGTGCCAGTCGACATGAGCGGAGAACAGCGCGACCCGGGATGGGTTGGCTATCAGACTGGCAACGGTTAACACGGGAGGGACAAGTTGTGCGCCGAGAACCAGCCCAAGAACCGGTAGTAGCAGTGTGGCTGCTCCACCGGTAACCAGTGTGCTGAAAAACCATGCCAGTGCACCTGACAGAAAAACAAAGAGATAAATCATTGGGAATGCCCTGAAAGCAAAGACGATTATCCTTTAAACTGCGTCAAGAATCTAAGCTTTGGTGTCATCAAGGGAGAGAAATGGCCACAATCTGGCAAAAATCCACTCCGGAAAGCCTTTATGAAATCAGAAAGGCTGGTGAAAGTATCCGGTTTTATAAGGGAGGTGTTTTCCACACCCAATATAACCCCCGGCATTTGTTAAGTGGCAACATTTGGGATTTGCTCTCCTTGCCGGCGCTGTTTTTTAAACCCGGGGAAGTCAAGCGGGTTTTGTTATTGGGCATGGGGGGTGGGGCCGTTATCCACCATCTTTATGCACTTGCCGGACCACGGCAGATAACAGCCGTTGAGCTTGATCCCTGGGCCATTGAAATATCAAAGCGGTTTTTCAAGGTTCCGCAAAACAATCTTGAAGTTCACCAGGCTGATGCCGGTAGCTGGCTGTCTGACTACAAGGGCGCGCCTTTTGATCTGATTATTGATGATCTCTTTATGGATATTGATGCCCAGCCCAGACGGGCGATTGATTTCAATGACGACTGGTATAGCTTGTTGGAGAAACACCTTGGCAAAAAGGGCTTGCTGGTTGTGAACTTTGATTGCCGGAAAACCCTCAACGAAAGTGCGCTATTAAAGGTAAAAAAGAGGTGTTTTGTACAGGCCTGCGTCTTTTCTCACCCTGCTTATGAAAACAGGGTGGCGGTATTATCCAGACGCAATATTGATCGGGCGCAGTTCAGACTGACGCTTGGTCAGCTTGTTATGAAGGATAGGCGCATTAGCAGGAGGCGATTGAATTTTTCCCTCCGAAAGCTGGCTTTGCCCTGAAGATTTATGGTGCCAGCCGTTGTATCTCCCAGTTGTCGTTGCCAGTTCGACGATACATGAAACGATCATGCAAACGATTTTCCCGGCCCTGCCAGAATTCGATCGTTTCAGGGATGACCTTATAACCGCTCCAGAAAGAGGGTAAGGGTATATCGCCGTTGGCAAATTTCTGTTTCATTTCAAAAAATTTGCTTTCCAGAATTTGTCTGGAATCAATCGTGCTGCTTTGCGATGAGCACCAGGCGGCTATCTGACTATCACGCGGCCGCGATAAAAAATACTTAAGTGTTTCCCTTGAAGGTATTTTTTGAGCCTTGCCCTGTATTTTAACCTGACGATTAAATGCCAGCCAGGCGAAGTGCAGACTGACTTGCGGGTTGCTGGCGATATCCTGGGCCTTGCGACTTTCTGTGTTGGTGTAGAAGATGAAGCCGAACTGGTCGAGATTTTTGAGCAGTACAATTCTTTGGGAAACCCGGCCTCGTTTATCTGCTGTTGCCAGACACATGGCATTCGGGTCTTGCAGATTGGCATCAATGGCTTCCTTGAACCAGCGCTCAAATTGCAGGAAAGGGTTCTCGTCAAGGTCTGAACGGCGCAAACCCGAGCTTACATACTCTCTTCTGAGTTGGCTGATATCCATAATCATCTTCTGAAAAACAAAGCGCAATTCTAGCATTGGCGGCAACGGAAAGTGACAGCTTTGTAGCTGACAGATTTGGCAGCTGTTTCACTTAAAACCGCAACAGTTATGGCAGGCTTAAGGGCGAAGGAGTAGAATCGCTACTCATTTTCAAGCAATTCCCAGAGAAATTATGGCGTTTAAATTCAGGAAAACCCGAATTATTTGTACCATTGGCCCGGTGACGGATTCTTTTGATATGTTGAAGCAGATGGTTGAGGCTGGCATGGATATTGTGCGAATCAATATGTCCCATGGCGATCATGCTTCTCACTCCAAGGTTATCAAGGCAATCAAAACACTCAACAAGCAAGGGCATGCCGTTCCGGTTTTGCTCGATACACAGGGCCCGGAAATCAGAACAGGAAATCTTCAGCGCGATCTTGAACTCAAAAAAGGTGATGTGATTTCTGTGTCGGTAAGAGCAGATGATGTTGAGCATACATCATTTCACATCAACTATCAGGATCTGATCGACGCTGTAAAGATAGGTGACAAGATTACGGTTGATAATGGCCTGATCAATCTTGAAGTGCTTGGAAAGGAAGATCGGGCCATGAAATGCCGGGTCATTGACGGTGGCACACTGGGCAGCAAGCGCCATGTCAATTTGCCGGGTATTCGTGTCAATCTGCCGTCAATTACCCTCAAGGACAAGGAGGATATCATTTTTGGATTACAGCAGGGTGTTGACTTTATTGCGCTGTCATTTGTAAGGGAGCCGAAAGATATCATTGAATTGAGAGAGTTGATCCGCTCGGAAAATGGTAAGGCCAAGGTGATTGCGAAAATCGAGGATCAGGAAGGCGTGCGTAATATAGACGCCATTATCAAAGAGGCGGATGGCGTAATGGTGGCTCGCGGTGATCTCGGGGTGGAAATCAATATCGAAGATCTGCCCAATGTTCAGCGTATGATTGTGCGTAAATGTCACGAGCAGGGCAAGCGCGTGATTGTGGCGACACATTTGCTGGAATCGATGATTGATAACCCGATACCCACAAGGGCAGAAGTGACGGATGTCGCAAACGCTATTTACGAAGAAGTCGATGCCATTATGTTGTCAGGGGAGACAACCATCGGCAAGTATCCTGTAAAATGCGTTGAAACACTTGACCGGATCGCACGCGCTTCAGAGTGTGTGCCAGGGCTCAATTTCAGTGAGCTTCTGGTGAAAAATGACAACAAGGAGTTTCTGGCCGAGGCTGCAGTAGAGCTGGCCGAGTCCTTGCGTGCAGCCGGTATTGTGGTTATTACCCGTCGCGGGATTATGGCAAATCATGTAACCAATAACAGGCCTTTCGGTGTACCTATTTTTGCGTTCACCAATGATGGCAGAACGCGTCGTCAGCTGGCGATAAACCGCAGTGTAATTGCTCATAAAGTGACTTTCAGTCGTGATCCGGAAAAGACACTTGAAACAGGCT
>JAGRJA010000306.1 GCA_020443005.1 Pseudomonadales bacterium | reverse complement strand
TAAACAGCAATCGTATCGGTAAGGCAATCGGGCAACGCTGCGACATCAGCAAGCTGGAAGATGTCAAACAAGCCGTGCAGGATTGCAAAAACCAGTTGGGCAGCATCGATGTGCTCATCAATGTGGCCGGCATTCTCAAAATGGCCCACACTGACGAACTCTCCGATGAAATATGGCACAGCACCCTGGCTATCAACCTTACCGGGACATTTTATCTTTGCCGGGAAAGCCTGCCGCACCTGATTGAGAGCAAGGGCAACATCGTCAATGTTTCATCAACTTCCGCATTGAAAGGCCTGCCCTGGGGTGCTGCCTACGCCGCCTCAAAGGGAGGAGTGTCGGCCATGACCAAGGCGATAGCCGTTGAATATGCAAAACGAGGCGTGCGTGCCAATACCGTGTGCCCCGGCAGCATCCTGACGAATATGCAGTCCCAGGCACCTTTACCGGAAAATGCCGACATGAGCCTTATTCCGCGCCTGTCCTCTCTCGACAAGTTTCGCGGCCCTGAGGCTGTTGCTTCTGTGATTGCTCTTTTGGCCTCCGAAAGTGATGGCGCGCATATTACCGGAGCGCAATATGTCATCGACGGCGGCACAACAGCCTGAAAACTCGCCCCCCCCGACAAACACGCATAAAAAAGCCCTGCATTGACAGGGCTTTTCAACTTGATGACAACCTGAAACTCAGTTGTCGCCCGATGGATCCGGTTGTGCAGCCATCACCGGCTTGGGAAAAGGTATCGGGGCAAAACTTTTACCCTCCTTGACTTCTGTCGCCCTGACAGCACCCTCCTTTTCAACCTCGTCAATACGGATAATCGAATGCATGGGTATGTAGCTTCGAATAACTCCACTGAATTCAGCCTTCAACTTTTCTTCCGAAGGATCAACAATCATCGTTGATCGCTCACCAAAGGCATATTCCTCCACTTCAATAAACCCGTACATATCACTTTGGTATATCTGGCGGGCAAAAAGCTCATAGACCTCATTTCGGTTGTAAAAAACAATTTTATAGATTGGGTTGGATGCCATTGCTCAAAGATCTCTTCTGAAAATGCTTTCACTTACGAGTGCGTAGAATACCACATACGCCGGAATGAAAATTTATTATTGGGGCAATTCTAGGCTTTGCAAGACACATGCCGGTATAATCTGCCCCCCTGACAACAACCCAAAAGACCCCCGATGAGTGATTCCCCCGAGAAAAAATTGTTTATCCAGACCCATGGATGCCAGATGAATGAATATGATTCATCCAGGATGGGCGATTTGTTGGGGGAAAGCCATAAACTTACACTGACCGATTCAGCGGAAGAAGCCGACATCATTCTGCTCAACACATGCTCAGTCAGGGAAAAGGCACAGGAAAAAGTCTTTCACCAACTGGGCAGATGGCGACAGCTGAAAGAAAAAAATCCGGATCTTATCATTGGCGTTGGTGGCTGTGTTGCCAGCCAGGAAGGTCATGCCATTGCAGAAAGAGCCCCTTTTGTCGACCTGATCTTCGGACCACAGACCCTGCATCGCCTGCCTGAAATGATCCAACAGAAACGAAGCCTGCCAGGCCCGACCATCGTCGATATCAGCTTCCCTGAAATCGAAAAATTCGACCGGCTTCCACAACCTGAAGTAACAGGCGCATCTGCCTATGTTTCCATTATGGAAGGCTGTAGCAAATACTGCACATTTTGCGTTGTACCTTACACAAGAGGTGAAGAAGTCAGCCGCCCGCTTGACAGTGTCCTTACTGAAATAGCCCACCTCGCCACGCAAGGAGTCAGGGAAATCAATTTGCTGGGGCAGAATGTCAATGCCTACCGGGGGGAAAGCAACCTCGGTCACCTTGTCGATCTGGCCGAGCTGATCACCTATGTCGCTGCCATTGATGGCATTGACCGTATTCGATACACCACTTCACATCCGGTTGAATTTTCCCAGGCACTGATTGATGTTTACGCAGAAGTTCCCGAGCTTGTCAGTCACTTGCATTTACCTGCACAAAGCGGCTCCGACCGCATTCTCGCTTCCATGAAACGAGGCCACACGGCGATTGAATACAAATCAAAAATCCGGGCATTAAGGCGAATCCGACCGGACATTTCACTCTCTTCAGACTTTATTGTCGGTTACCCGGGAGAAACTGAAAAAGACTTTGAAGATACCATGAAGCTGATTGCCGAAATCGGCTTTGACCACTCTTTCAGCTTTATCTACAGCCCTCGCCCAGGCACACCTGCTGCAGACATGATCGACAGCACGCCGATGGACATCAAAAAACAACGACTTCAGCTTCTACAACATCGCATCAATCAGCAAGCCGCTTCGATAAGCCGGAGTATGGTTGGCAGCACTCAGAGAATTCTGGTTAGCGGGTTCTCCAAAAAAGACCCCGGACAGCTTCAGGGCCGTACCGAGAACAACCGGGTTGTGAATTTTTCCAGTACCGATTCCCACCTGATTGGGCAGTTTGCAGATGTACTTATTGAAGAAGCATTGCCCAACTCGCTGCGTGGCAGGCTGGCTTCGCCATAAAACGGCAGAACCCTGAACTGCTTTCACTTATAATCTTTCAATCACTTTCCAAATAGAGCCTCTTATTTGTCACTTTTATCCAGAACATTAATACTCGAACCTGACAGCGCCAAACGCCTGGCCTGTCTTTGCGGGCAACTGAATGGCAATATCAGCCTGATCGAGCAAAGGCTCGGTGTCGAAATTCGTCATCGTAGCCAGAACTTCACGCTGACAGCCCCCGACAACAACCAGAATAACCTTGAGCTGGCCTGTCGGTTGCTGGAACAGTTGTACAAAGAAACAGCCGACTTCAAGCCTGTTACCCCTGACAGCATTCACCTGTACCTTCAAACCTGCCACGAGAATCCACTAATGGAAACCAGTCAACAAGATCAGGACACGCTGCCGATAATCAGCGCACGCCATCGTTCCATCAAGGCACGCGGAAAAAACCAGGCGATTTATGTTGAATCCATCAGAAAACACGATCTTAATTTTGGCATTGGACCTGCAGGAACAGGCAAAACCTATCTCGCAGTCGCCTGCGCAGTCGAAGCCCTGTTGAAGGAGAGCGTCGAGAGGGTTTTGTTGGTCAGACCAGCCGTTGAAGCCGGTGAAAAACTGGGATTTTTACCGGGAGACCTGAGCCAGAAAATCGACCCCTACCTGCGACCACTCTATGATGCGCTTTACGAAATGCTGGGTTTTGACACTGTCAGCAAGTTACTCGAAAAAAACATCATCGAAGTCGCCCCCCTCGCCTATATGCGTGGCCGAACCCTGAACAAGGCTTTTATTATTCTCGATGAAAGCCAGAACACCACTCGAGCCCAGATGAAAATGTTTCTGACCCGTATAGGTTTTGGCTCCACAGCTGTTATCACAGGCGATACCAGTCAGATAGATTTGCCAAGACGCTCTGATTCCGGCTTGCTTCACGCAGCCGATGTACTGAAAAAAGTAGACGGTATAGGCTTTACGCATTTCACCTCTGCTGATGTCGTACGCCATCCTTTGGTACAACTGATTGTGGATGCCTACGAAAAACATGAATCACAGACCAATACGGCAGGAGACAACGGCAACTCATGAGCCTTTTGCTGGATCTGCAAATTGAATCCGCATCCACATCCATCCCGGCAAAAACCGATATTGAACGCTTTATTGTCGCCGCACTGGCCGCCGTCGACCACCCGTCAGACACCGAGCTGACCATTCGCATTGTCGACAAAACGGAAAGTGCGCAACTCAACAAGCAATACCGTCAAAAAGACAAAGCGACCAATGTGCTTTCCTTTCCCTCCACCATTCCAAAAGAAATGAACATACAGTTTCTTGGTGATCTTGTGATTTGCGCCCCGATACTTGAAGCGGAAGCCGTTGAACAGGGAAAAACCCTCTCGGCACACTGGGCACACATCTGTGTTCACGGATGCCTCCATTTACTGGGGTATGATCACACGGAGGACAATGAGGCAGAAATAATGGAAGCCATAGAGACACGGGTATTGGTCGCCATGGGTTTCTCCCCCCCGTATACACCGGCATGATCATTAAACCCGGAATCGCAGGCCTGTCGCAAAATGGAAAACATTGACCCTAACGGATAAGCAACTATTATGCAGATGTTAATGTTGATGATTGGGTCAAATCATCAGACAATAACAACCTGAATCAAAGTGGAAAAAATCTTTCAATGAGCGAAGAACCTCCAAGTAGCCAGAACAACGAGAAATCCTGGCTGGATCGAATCACCAGCGCCTTCTCTGCATCACCCAAAGACAGTTCGGATCTTCTTGAAATCATTCAGGAAGCACATGAAAACGAGCTGCTCGACAAGGAGGCGCTTAACATCATGGAAGGCGCCTTGCAGGTCGGCGACAAACTGGTCAAGGAAATCATGATTCCGCGTAGCCAGATGGTAGTCGTCAGCGCCAATGCACGACCTGAAGAGTTTCTTCCCACCATTATCGAAAACGAGCACTCCCGCTACCCTGTCGTTGGAGATTCGCTTGATGAAATCAAGGGCATCCTGTTGGCCAAGAGCCTGCTGCCCCTGATCACACGGGGTACCGAGAACTTCCAGATGAGCTCGGTTCTTCACCCGGCCAACATCATTCCGGAAAGAAAGCGCCTGATCGACCTGCTGCAGGATTTTCGTGAAAACCGCTATCACATGGCGATTGTGGTGGATGAGTACGGCGGCATCAGTGGCCTTGTGACCATTGAGGATGTTCTCGAAGAGATTGTTGGTGACATCGAAGATGAGACAGATTTTGATGAAATTGACAACAATATCCGCCACATCAAAGCCAATGATTATCTGGTGAAGGCACTGACGCCACTTGAGGATTTTAACGAGGAATTCAATGCCGGTTTTGACGAAACCGAATGTGACACCATCGGCGGTGTTTTGATGCGACATTTCGGACATTTGCCCAAACGCAATGAAGTCAGCATGATTAACGGTTTTCGCTTCAAGGTCGTCAATGCTGACAATCGGCAGATACACCTGCTGCGCATCACTGCACCGGAAAGCAAGCGCCACACTCGTACTGAATGAAGAAGACCTTGCCTCCCCTGAAAGGTCTTCTTGGTTGCGCCTTCGCCGGCACAATTTACACTTTCGGTCTGGCCCCCCTCGCGCTTTGGCCTCTGTCTATTCTGGGCATGGCCGTTTTATGCTTCACACTGGTGAAAAACCCCGGAGAAAGCATCCACGCCTTTATTTTCGGGCTCTGCCTTTTCGGAACGGGAGCATCCTGGGTATTTGTGAGTATTCATGTTTACGGGTACACCTCTGTACCGATGGCCGCATTGTTGACAGCCTGCTTTGTGATCGGTCTGGCAATTGTTTTCTGGCTCCCTTTTTACCTCTATAGCCGCTTTCTGCACATCCAGCCCATTCAACATTTACTGGCCTTCCCCTGTTGCTGGGTTTTGGGAGAATGGTCAAGAAGCTGGTTTTTAACCGGTTTTCCGTGGCTTTACGCCGGCTACGCAGGCATCGATACCTGGCTCGCAGGATGGGCGCCGGTTTTCGGCGTCTGGGGCCTCAGTTTTTTCATGTCACTCTCTGCCACCGCTTTGGCTTTACTTGTCGGGTATTCCGGTCAAAGGAAAAATGGCGACAAAATCAGTACAACGGTTTTTTTCGATCGTCGAAGCATATTATGTCTTGTCATTCTTGCCCCGTATTCTACAGGCGTGGCGCTGAGCCGGATCGAGTGGACACACGCTTCAACCGACTCCACCGCAATAAAATCCACGGTAATACAAGCCAACATCCCCCAGGAAAAAAAATGGGTGCCTGCCTATCGGGAACCTATAAAAACCTTGTACACCCAATTAACTGCGCCCTTTTGGGGTGATGAGCTGATTATCTGGCCGGAGGCCGCCATCCCTCAGATCTACAACGAGGCATTACCCTGGTTGACAAGCATGCACCACCGTGCCGAAACATCAAAATCGGTGATATTGACCGGAATACCCAGCGCCTGGCCCGGCAGCGCAGGCTACATCTACCACAACAGCATTGTCGGGCTTGGCATCCATGCACCCGCTCTGGATCATCAACAGCAGGGAGCAATCTATCACAAGCAACGCATGGTGCCTTTTGGCGAATACTTGCCGCTGGAAACGCTACTCAGGGGGCTTATCGATTTTTTCAGCCTTCCTGTTGCGCAATTTTCCAGCGGCCCTGCAAATCAATCATTACTGGATATAGGCAATCAGCTAACGGCAGCACCTTTTATCTGCTACGAAATTGTTTACCCCGATCTGGTCGCCAACGCCACCCGGAATGCAGACCTGATGGTAACTATCAGCAATGACAGCTGGTTCGGAAAATCGTGGGGGCCATTGCAGCACCTGCAAATGGCCAGAATGCGGGCATTGGAAAATGGTCGCTACCTGATTCGAGGCACCAATAACGGCGTTTCCGCCTTTATTGATCCCAAAGGAAACATTCTCGCCAAAACCGACCAGTTTGTGGAAGCCACACTCACCCGCAATGTGTATGCGATGCGTGGCGATACGCCTTATCAAAACTGGAAAAGCTGGCCCGTGCTGCTTTTCAGTGGGTTGGCGTTATTAGGGTTGCTTGTAAAACAAAACTGCTTTTACAGCCAACAAAAAGCTTAGCGCAATCAAGTGCTTTTCTCTGCGAGCGCTTTTTCGATTTTCTTGTCTGTCTTGTACTGACTCAGTGCATAAGCAGACCAGATCGCCGCTGGTATCCAGCCAATCAGGGTGATTTGCAGAATCAGGCAAATAATGCCGGCAAACGGCCTGCCAATGGTAAAAAACTGTAACCAGGGTAAAAAAATGGCCAACAACAAACGCATATCTGCCTACTCCTCAAAAACGACTTACTCAGCCCAGTAATTTAACGAACGATAAACTGAACGCCCCATTAATTCATGCAAAACCATATGACTCTGATTGAGTGCCTGACTCGTCGGAATGAAAGCCAGCCACCAGGACTTGTCCCAGGCGAGTTCCAGAAAATTCATTGGTGCCGGAATAACCTCGAAACCCTTGTCTTCAAACTCGGGAATTACCCGTCGCAGATGTATCGTGCTGCTGACAACCAATGCTCGCTTCACACCGCTTTGCTTGAGAATAACAATCGAATTTTCGACATTTTCCAGCGTTGTACGACTCTCAGTCTCTACCCAGCTAACCGGTGTGCTGAACTCCTGTTCAAGCACTTCCGCGATCAGGCTTGCTTCCGATGTACCCTCGCCAAACACGCTGCCACCTGTCACCAGAATCGGGTAACCCAATTG